>DASSFA010000199.1:0-2626 GCA_035694895.1 Rhodanobacteraceae bacterium
GATCCGCGCTGTAACTGCCGAACCAGTCGTGGATGGTGCGCATGGCGTGATTCTAATCCAGTGCAATCCCCGCCAGTCTCTTCAAGGCCTCGGCGTACTTCGCCGCGGTGCCGTCGATCACCGACCGCGGCAGCCTGGGGCCGGGGGCGCGCTTGTTCCAGTCCAGGGTTTCCAGGTAATCGCGCACGAACTGCTTGTCGTAGCTTGGCGGGCTGATCCCGACCCTGTACTGGTCCGCCGGCCAGAAGCGCGAGGAATCCGGGGTGAGCATCTCGTCCATCACGTACAGCTTGCCGTCGGCATCGGTGCCGAATTCGAACTTGGTGTCGGCGATGATGATGCCGCGCTGCGCCGCGTAATCGGCGGCGAATTTGTAGATCGCGAGCGTCGCCGCGCGCACCTGTTCGGCGAGATCCGCGCCGATCGCCTGCACTACCGCATCGAAACCGATGTTCTCGTCGTGCGATCCGGAAGGCGCCTTGGTGGACGGAGTGAAGATCGGCTCCGGCAACTTGTCGGCCTGGCGCAGGCCGGCCGGCAGCCTGATGCCGCACAGGGAACCCGTGGCCTGGTAATCCTTCCAGCCCGAACCGATCAGATAGCCGCGCGCGATCGCCTCGATCGGCACCGCCTTCAGGCGTTTCGCCACCACCGCGCGGCGGGCGTACAGCGCGACATCCGAGCCGGCCGGCAGCACGTCGGCGACCGGCACGCCGGTCAGATGATTCGGCACCAGGTGCGCGGTCTTGCCGAACCAGAAATTGGAAATCTGCGTGAGCATTTCGCCCTTGCCGGGGATCGGATCGGGCAGCACCACGTCGAACGCGGACAGCCGATCGGTGGCGACGATCAGCAGTCGCTCGTTCGGCAGCGCATAGACGTCGCGCACCTTGCCGCGGTGCAGGAATTCGAGGCCGGGCAGGTCAGAGGCGTGCAGGGTGGTGGGCATGGGGGTGCCTCGGGCGGAAAACGCAATTGTAACGGGGCAGTGGCGGCGTCGAAGACGAGCGGGAATTCTGGACAGCTCGGCTGATAAACTGGCTCGCCCCGTCCATTCGCCGAGCCCGATGCGTTTCGCCCTGTTTCTTGCTCTCGCCCTCGCCGCAACCGGCGCTTCAGCCGCGACGCCGCCCGCACGGCTGGGCCTGTGCGCCGCGTGCCATGGCGCGGATGGACATGCGCGCATCCCCGGCGCACCGAACCTGGCGGGGCAGAATTACGAGTATCTGATGACCGCGCTGCATGCCTACCGGAGCGGCGCGCGCGATGTGGCGGTGATGCGCGCGGCGATCGGCCCGTTGTCGGAAGACGAATTGCAGCAACTGGCGCGCTGGTATTCGCAACTGCCGTGCTCGCCGGCACGGGCGGGCCACTGACGTGCGCGGCCTGCATTACATCGGCAAGCTGGTCGGTTTCCTGATAGGCCTGCTGGTCTTCAGGAATTTCGGTGCCGCGATCATCGGCCTCGTCATCGGCCACCTCGTGGACATCGCGATGCTGCGCACCTTCGCGCGCGGCGGCGAGCCGTTGGGTTTCGTCGAGCCGCTGTTCGCGCTGCTGGGGGCGATTTCAAAGACTGATGGCCGCGTGTCGGAGGCCGAGATCGCGGTCAGCGAACGGCTGATGGCGCGGTTGAACCTGGATGCGCTGTGGCGCCGCCGCGCGATCGAGGCGTTCAACAAGGGCAAGGCGCCCGGTTACGAATCCAGCCTTGCGATCGGCGACCTGCGCACCTGGTGCGCGCTGCGCCGCAGTTACGTGATGCCGCTGCTGGACATGGTGGCCGATACCGCGCTGGCGGACGGGCCGCCCTCGCCGGAGAAGATGAAGTTGCTGCGGCGGCTGGCGTGGTCGCTGCACGTCAGCGAGCTGCAATTGATGGCGCTGCTGGCGATGAAGGGTTTCGTGTGGAATGCGCCGGGTTCGGGGGCGGGCGCGGGCGCCTACGCGCACGCGGGCAACGGCAGAGGGCAACCGCCTCCGCGCGATGGCCTCGATCCGTACACGGTGTTGGGGGTGCCGCCCGATTCCGACGAACGCACCGTCAAGCGCGCCTATCGCAAGCTGATCAGCGAGCACCATCCGGATCGCCTGGGCAGCCTGCCGGACGACATGCGCAAGCGCGCCGAACAGCGCGCGAGCGAGATCAATGCGGCGTGGGAGCGGATACGGGCGGAGCGGGGATTCAAATAGCGAGGGATTAGGGATGAGTAGCGAGCGCGCAAAAAGTTGCTGTCCTTCGAATCAGGCCAAGGGGGGCGAGATGTGCTCCCTCACTACTCGCCACTCGACCCTCGTTGGAGTCCCGCGATGAGCAAGCAGTCCTGCACCATCTGCCCGTCCATCCTCTCCGCCGACTTCGCCAGGCTCGGGGAGGAAGTGGATCGCGTGCTGGAAGCCGGCGCGGACTGGATCCATTTCGACGTCATGGACAACCACTACGTGCCCAACCTCACCATCGGACCGATGGTGTGCAAGGCACTCCGCAAGCACGGCGTGAAGGCGCCGATCGACGTGCACCTGATGGTGAAGCCGGTGGACCGGATCGTGCCGGATTTCGCCGAGGCCGGCGCCAACCTGATCAGCTTCCACCCGGAAGCGACCGAGCACGTGGACCGCACGCTGC
>DASSFA010000200.1:0-2015 GCA_035694895.1 Rhodanobacteraceae bacterium
AGCGGTGATGGCGGCGTGCGCCTCGGCGGGGCGGTGCTCGACGCCGACTGGCAGGTGACGCCCGCGTTGAGCGCGATCGCCGACCTGCAATACCAGCCCGACGAGCATCGCCATCTCGACGTGCTGGATGCATACCTGCGCTACCGGCCCGCCTCCATCACGCCCTGGCGCTGGTCGCTGAAAGCGGGCGCGTTCTTCGCGCCGATTTCGCTGGAGAACGAAGACATCGGCTGGACCAGCCCATGGACGCTCACGCCTTCGGCGATCAACAGCTGGGTCGGCGAGGAGCTGCGCACCATCGGTGGCGAGTTCAGCGTCGAGCATCGCGGCGTGAACACATTCCAGGCCGGCTTCGCGGTGTTCGGGAAAAATGATCCGGCCGGTGAACTGCTGGCCACGCGCGGCTGGTCGCTGAGCGACCTCACTTCCGGCCTGAATGCCAGCGTGCGCGAACCGGACGTCTATGCGCCACTGGCTCGCACGGCGGTCCCGGTCGAATACCGCCCGTTCGACGAGATCGATCATCGTCCCGGCTGGTACGCCGACGCGAGCTGGGAATCCCCGGCGTACGGCAAGCTCGTGCTGTTGCATTACGACAACCGCGCCGATCCGGAGCGTTACGAGCACTACGACGATCGCAAGGTGTTCGCCTGGCACACGCGCTTCTGGAGTTTCGGCGCGCGCACACGCGTGGGCGACGTGACGCTGATCGCGCAGGCGATGGACGGCGACACTGCTTTCGAACCCGCTCCGGAGCTTTACCTCGACACGCATTTCCGCGCGGGCTTCCTGCTCGCCGGCTGGGAGCGCGGCGCGTGGCGGCCGGCGCTGCGTCTCGACATTTTCAGCCTGCGCCAGACGCCGTCGCCACCCGATTCGCTCAGCGAGCATGGCAACGCGCTCACCGCCGCGCTGAACTGGCGTCCCAACGATCGCCTGCGCATCACTGGCGAGTGGCTGCGGATAGACAGCACCCGCGATCAACGCGCACTCGAAGGATTGGCGCCACGCCGGATCGATCGGCAACTGCAGGTCGGCGCGCGGGTGTACTTCTGAAACAAGTTGTCGATTGCCGTGATCGGTTGTGGCAACAGCGGAGCGTGACGTCATCCCGGATGCCGCGCCGCGACGATCCGGAATCTGCTCTCCGGAACTGGCAACAGAGATTCCGGTTCCGCTCCCGATCGCGGGACGGCACCGGAATGACGGCAAGGGCGATTGGCTCCTTCGAATCCCGGATTGCCGGCTCAAAGCCGACAATCGACGCCTTCTAAGCCCGCCTCGGCGGGACCAGCTTGAGCTTGCTGCCGGCAGGTTGCTGCTTGGGCCGCAGCATGCGTTCGATGGCCGCGGCCGGAAGCGGATACGAATAGAGATAACCCTGCCCCTCCTCGCAACCGGCGCGCAGCAGGAATTCGTGTTGCGCCTCTGTCTCGATCCCCTCTGCGATCGCGCACAGGCCCAGCGTCTTCGCCATCGCCAGGATCGCCTCGGTGATCGCGGCATCGTTGGCACTGTCGGGCAGGCCCGTCACGAACGAGCGATCGATCTTCAGGAACTTCACCGCCGGCAGTTTCAGGTAAGCCATCGAGGCATAGCCGGTGCCGAAATCGTCGATGGCCACGGCGATGCCGAGGGCATCCAGCGCACGCATGGTGCGCTCGGTGTCCTCGCCGAGTTTCAGCATTGCGCCCTCGGTGATCTCCAGCAGGATGCGTTTCGGCGACACCCCGTGCGATTGCAGCGTGTGCTTGATGCTTTCCACGAAGGCGGCATGGCCGAACCAGCGCGCCGATATGTTCAATGCCACCCGGATCTGCGGCATGCCGGAAGCGTCCCAGGCGGCAAGTTGCGCGCAGACCGCGCGCATCACCCACTCGTCTATGCGATGGATCAGGCCCAGGCTTTCCGCCACCGGGATGAATTCGCCCGGCATTACCTCGCCGCGTTCCGGGTGTTGCCAGCGCAACAGCGCTTCGGCCGCGACAATGCGGCCGCTGCGCATCTCCACGCTG
>DASSFA010000201.1:0-7585 GCA_035694895.1 Rhodanobacteraceae bacterium
CGGAGTGCAGTGGCGCCCTGTCTTCCCAATGCGCCCGGCCGTTGAGGAACGCAAGCTCGATCACCACCGCCGCGCCGGCGACCTCCGCATCGAGTTGCCCGGCGAGTTTCCGCGCGGCCAGCAAGGTGCCGCCGGTGGCGAGCACGTCATCCACGATCAGCACGCGCGCGCCCGGCTCCAGCGCATCCGTATGTGCTTCCAGCCGCGCCATGCCGTATTCGAGTTCGTAATCCACGCCGATGGTCTTGGACGGCAACTTGCCGGCCTTGCGCAACGGCACGAAACCGGCGTCCAGCGCATGGGCGACCGCGGCGCCGAAGATGAATCCGCGCGATTCGATGCCGAGCACCGCGTCGATCCGGCGCGCGCGCCACGGCGAGCACAGCGCATCGATGCAGATCGCGAACGCGCCGGGGTCGGCCAGCAACGGTGTGATGTCCTTGAACCCGACGCCGGGTTTCGGGAAATCCGGAACGTCGCGGACGTAGTTCGCCAGAGTGGGCGTTGGCGGTGGTTTGATTGCCATGGCACGAACATCGGTCATGCCGGAGCGGGCTGCAAGCCGGATGCCAAGTCTCCCTCGTCGGCCGTCGCGCGTGCCTCGCCCAGCATCGCCATGATTTCCCGCACCCGCGGTTCGGCTGCCTCCACGCACACATCCGGCACGCTGACCACGATGAAATCGCGCACCGGGAGCTGGCCGATGCCGCCGATCAGGTATTCACCGCTGATGAAGGCCGGGATGTCCGCCTGTTCCAGCGCGTCCTTCACCAGATGGGCGTCCACCAGATTCTCGGCGCGGTAAACGATACGCATGTATTCACGCTACGCCGGCGGCCGTGAGCGCGCAAGCAAGCGGTCCGCAGTTCCCCCGGGGATCATCGGGAGGCCGGCATGGCGAGAACGGTGGCTTTCTCCATTAAACTTGCGGTTTTGCGCATTTGTGAAACCGATGGCCTCCGACGCGCCTCCCGTCAACCACTTCATCCGCCAGATCGTGGCGGCCGACAACGCCTCCGGCAAGCACGGTGGACGCGTGGCCACGCGCTTTCCGCCGGAGCCAAACGGCTATCTGCATCTGGGTCACGCGAAATCCATCTGCCTGAACTTCGGCATCGCCGCCGAGAACACCGGCACCTGCAACCTGCGTTTCGACGATACCAACCCGGGCAAGGAAGACATCGAGTTCGTCGAGGCGATCAAGGCGGACGTGCGCTGGCTGGGGTTCGACTGGACCCTGCTGCGACACGCCTCGGATTACTTCGAGGTGTTCCATCTCGGCGCGATCAAGCTGATCCGACTGGGGCTTGCCTACGTGGACGACCTCTCGCCCGGCCAGGTGCGCGAATACCGCGGCACGCTGACCGAACCCGGTCGCGAATCGCCATTCCGCAATCGTTCGATCGAAGAGAACCTCGACCTGTTCGCTCGCATGCGCGCCGGCGAATTCGCCGACGGCTCGCGCACGCTGCGCGCGAAGATCGACATGACGTCCGGCAACATCAACATGCGGGATCCTGCGATCTACCGCATCCGCAAGGTCGCGCACCAGAACACCGGCGATGCCTGGCCGATCTATCCGATGTACGACTACGCGCATTGCGTGTCGGACGCGGTGGAAGGCATCACCCATTCGCTGTGCACGCTGGAGTTCGAGGACCATCGCCCGCTCTACGACTGGTTCCTGGAAAAGCTCGATCTGCCGAACGACCCTTCCCTGACGCAGCCGCTGCGCGACAAGGGCCTTTGGCTGCAGCCGAGCAAGCCGCAGCAGATCGAGTTCGCGCGCGGCAACCTCGACTACACGGTGATGAGCAAGCGCAAGCTGCTCGAACTGGTGGGCGAGAAACTGGTGGACGGCTGGGATGATCCGCGCATGCCCACGCTTTCGGGCGTGCGCCGGCGCGGTTTCACGCCGCGCGCGATCCGCACGTTCTGGGAACGCGCGGGCGTCTCCAAGCAGAACAGCGTGATCGGCTACGGCGTGCTGGAGAACAGCGTGCGCGAAGACCTGGACGCGCACGCGCCGCGCCGCATGGCGGTGCTCGATCCGGTGAAACTGACGATCACGAATCTTCCGGCCGATCACGCGGAAACGCTGACGTTCTCCAATCATCCCAAGGATGAGTCCTTCGGCACGCGTGAAGTGCCGTTCTCGCGCGAGCTGTGGATCGAGCGCGAGGACTTCATGGAAACGCCGGTGAAGGGCTTCCATCGCCTCGTGCCGGACGGCGAGGTGCGCCTGCGCGGCGTCGGCATCGTGCGTTGTGACGAGATCGCCAGGGACACAAGCGGGGTAATCGTCGAACTGCGCTGCACGCTGGATCCGGCTTCGAGGCAGGGCATGGAAGGCGCCAACCGCAAGGTGAAGGGCACGATCCACTGGGTCAGCGCGAGGCACGCGATCCAAGCGGAAGTGCGGCTGTACGATCGCCTGTTCGACGTGGCCGATCCGGACGACGATTCGGACGGCAAGACCTATCGCGATCACCTCAACCCGAACTCGCGCAGGATCGTGCGCGGATTCCTGGAGCCCTCGCTGGCCGACGCCGCCCCGGAAACGCACTTCCAGTTCGAGCGGCTGGGCTATTTCGTGGCCGACCGCCACGATCATTCGCGCGAGCGTCCGGTGTTCAACCGCGCGGTGACCCTGCGGGACACGTGGGCGCAGAAGGCGGGCTGAGTTCCATCCACGCCGAGTGCAGCATGACGATCCGGATTCGCCGTGCGCGGGCGGACGATGCGCCTGCGCTCACCGCACTGATGCACGCGTCTTCCGCATACCGGGGCGAGTACGCAGCCATCCTGGCGGGCTACGTCATTTCGCCCACGCAGATCGTGCGCGACACGATGTTCGTCGCCGAGGATGCCGGCGCTCCGCTCGGCTTTTATTCGCTCGCCGACGTCCAGGGCGAACCCGAACTCGATTTGCTGTTCGTGTCAGACGCCGCGCAGGGCCGCGGCCTGGGCGCGCTGCTGTTCCGGCACATGCTCCATGCCGCGCGGGCGCTCGGCATCACCGAAGTCAAAATCGTCTCGCATCCGCCGGCGGAAGGGTTCTACCGCCGCATGGGTGCGAAGCGGACCGGAACCCGCGCATCCTCGGGACGCGTCGGCTGGCCGCGACCGGTACTGACGATCGAGGTACCCTCGCCCGCCGCGCCAATCCACGCGATTCCGCGCTGATCAGACTTCCACGCCGAAGCGTGCACGCATCTCGCGTTTGCCGAAGCCGGTCACGCCCAGCGCCCGGCTGTCCAGATCGCGCATGACCCATTTGCGGCGCAGCGCGACGTTCAGCAGTTCGGCACCGATCGCGCCGGCCAGGTGCGGGCGGCGCTCGCTCCAGTCCAGGCACGCGCAGCAGAAGCGGCGGCGCGCGACACGCGCGGCGTCCAAATCGATGCCAAGCGCCGACAGCGCCTCGGCGCCCGTCGCGGTCACGTCGTACCCCGCGCCCTCATCGCTGTCGCGCTCCAACCAGCGCAAGTCGAACAATCGGTCGTGCAGCGCCACGGCCAGCGCGCCGGCCATGTGGTCGTAGCAGGTGCGCGCCAGGCGCAGGCGATGGGGCGTGTTCGGCTCGAAGCGCTCGCGCGGCTTGCCCGCGACCACGCTCAGCGCTTCCAGCGCCGCGGCCACCTGGGCATCAGCCAGCACGTAGTAGCGGTGCTTGCCTTGCGCCTGCATCTTCAGCAAGCGCCTTTCGCGCAGCCGCGCCAGGTGCACGCTCGCGGTGGACGGATTGACCCCGGCCACGATCGCAAGCTCGGTGCTGGTGCGCGCGCGGCCGTCCAGCAACGCGTACAGCATCCGCGTGCGCGCCGGCTCGGCGATCGCCGCGGCGATTCCGGAAATCGGGGCTTCGGCGTGTTCGACATCCATACTTTCATGGTAAGCGAAGCATGCATGTCGCTCAAGCTCGAACCTGTGCAGCATGGCAACGGACGATCACGGTCAGTCGGAACGCCCGGCAACGCGCATGACGCGGCGGAGCTTTCTCGCGCGCGGCACCGCGCTGGCCGCGGGCCTTGCTTTTGGGCTGCCGGCCGCGTCGCATTCGCCGTTCGCCCTCCCATCACCGCGCGCACCACGGAGTCAGAGCATGAAGATCGTCTGCGTCATCCGTTACGAAATCGACCCGTTCCAGCGCGATGCTTTCCGGGAATACGCGCAGAACTGGGGCCGCATCATTCCGCGTTGCGGCGGCGAACTGGTCGGCTACTTCCTGCCGTGGCAGGGCACCAATTACGTGGGTTGGGGCCTGATCGCCTTTGAAAGCCTGGCTGCATACGAGGCCTATCAGATGCGGTTACGGGCCGACCCGGAGGGGCGCAGGAATTTCGAGTTCGCAAGCTCGAAGCGCTTTATCCTCAAGGAAGAGCGCAATTTCGTCGAGGTCGTGGATGGCACGTTCCAGATCCCCGCGTCCGCCTAGTGCCGCGAATCGGCAACTGTCCTCCATCGCGCGGCTCGCGGCTCTCGCGCTGCTTGCCATTCCGTTTGCGCGGGCCGCCGAGGCGCCGACCGGCTTGCAGGAGAGCGTGGCGTTCACCGCCTACACGCCGCTGGCGGGCAATGCGGAACGGATGCGCCGCCTGCTCAGCCCCTTGTCCGCCTGGCGCATGCAGCGGCAGTTGGCACAGGCGCATCAGCGGCTGAGCGACCAGGCCATCGACCTCACGCATGAGCGCTTCACGCTGTATGTGCCGCCCCGCGCACCGCCCGCTCGCGGTTACGCGCTGCTGGTGTTCGTGTCGCCATGGGAGGACGCGCGCGAGGCGCGCCAGTGGCTTCCTGCGCTCGACCGCCATGACACGATCTTCGTGAGTGCCCTGGATTCGGGCAACGACAAGGATGTGCTCAACCGCCGCGAACCCTTGGCGCTGCTGGCCGCATGGAACGTGATGCAGCGCTACCGCGTGGATCCGGATCACGTATATGTGGGTGGATTTTCCGGTGGTTCGAAAGTCGCGTTGCGCCTTGCGCTGGCGTACCCGGACGTGTTCCGCGGCGTACTGTTGGAAGCAGGCAGCGAGCCCATCGGCACTCCCGCCATCCCGTTGCCGCCCGCGGATCTGTTCCACGAATTCCAGCAGGCGGTGCGCGTGGTCTATCTCACCGGCGATCGCGACGAATACCATCAACGCGAGGATGCGCACAGCCGCGAATCCCTGCGCGCATGGTGCGTGACGGCCCTCTCAAGCGTGGAGATGCCATGGACGGCGCACGAACTGGCCGATGCGGGAAGTTTCAGCCGCGCGCTCGAATATCTGGCCCAGCCTGCGCAACCCGACCAGGACAAGCTCGCGCGGTGCCGCGCGGCGGACGCACGATCACTGCAATCGGAGATGCTGCGGGCCCGGGCACTGGTGGACGCAGGCCGCCGGGACGAGGCGCGCAAGCTGCTGGAGCAACTGGACGCAAGTTATGGCGGATTGGCCGGGCCCCAGGCGATTGCGCTCATGCGGCAACTCGATCCGCAGCGTTGACGCGCACCGGTCTGTGCGTCGCCGCCGCTTCAGCGAACATTCTCCGGGCATTCGTAATCGAATTCATACGAATGCCGGCCGTCGGCAATGATGACGTTCATCGTACCACTCAGCCCTTCCAGCTCTCCGGTCCCGGAGCCTGGAACCACGGTGATGCTCAGCGAAAATGTTCCGCGATGCATGCTCGCGCTGTGTTGCAGGGTGAAGCTGCCGCGACGCCCCTGCAAGGTACCGCTGACGCGTTCGATCGCGACGTAACCCGCGGAACCGGACTGCGGCGAACCGGCGCTCAGCATTTCACCCTTGCTGGTGGCCTGCAGGCCTCCCTGGAAAACCTTGTCGATGGACATGCGCCCGAGCGCGGCATCCGCATCGCGGTTGTATGGTTCCAGTGGCGCCAGTTTCACCTCGAAATCGCCGGCTGCGCGCATCAGCTGTCCCTCATTTGCAACAGTGACCATAGCGAGGCGCGGCAATGCTCCGCATGTGGGCAAGGCCGGATTAGATCCGTTCCCGCAGCCATTCGCGCACGGCTGCGCCATCCATCGGCCGGGCGATATGGAAGCCTTGCGCCTGCTCGCATTCCAGTTCGGTCAGTGCGCGCAGCTGCTGCTCGTTCTCCACGCCTTCCGCAACCGTGAGCAAGTGCAGCGCGTTGCCGAGCCCTATCGTGCTGGCGACGAGCTTGTGCGCTTCCCCGGAATTGAGCATCGCTGCCACGAACGACTTGTCTATCTTTATTTCCGAGAACGGCAGCTGCGCCAGCTGCGACATCGACGAATAGCCGGTGCCGTAGTCGTCGATGCTGAGCTTGAAGCCCTTCAGCCGCACGCGCGTCAGGATGTCCAGGGTATCAGCGCTGCGGCGGGTGGCGGTGGTTTCGGTCAGTTCCAGGATGATGCGTGCGGGATCCACCTTCAGCAGCGTGCACTGCTCGCTCAGCACGTCGGTGAAGATCACGTCGGTCAGGCTGCCCCCGGAGATGTTGATCGCCATCGTCAGCTCGTTGCCGCGACCGGCTTCCGCAAACCAGGCAAGCCCGGTTTCGATCACTCGGTAGGTGAGCAGATCCATGCTGCCGGCCTGTTCGACCAGCGGCAGGAAACGTTGCGGCAACAGCAGACCCAGGGTGGGATGCTGCCATCGCACCAGCGCTTCCACCCCCGCGACGCGACCCGTGGCGAGATGGATTTTTGGCTGGTAATGCAAAACGAACTGGTCGGTGCGCAGCGCGGCTTCCAGTTCGCCGAGGGATACTTCGCCATCGGCTTCCGTCGCCCTGGAAAGCAGCGCACGGTCGGCATCGGCATCCAGCAACGCGCGCAGTTCGGCGGGCTTGAACGGCTTGGGCAGGATGCCGCTGATACGCAATCCGCGTTCAAGACCGGCGCGCTGCGCCGATTCCAGCACCTTCGCCCCCATGCCGCTCATCATGATGATGTTGGCATGACAGCCCACTGCGGCAAGATTGCGCAGCACTTCCACGCCATCCATGCCGGGCATCAGCAGGTCAATGATGATGTGGCTCGGCGCGAATCGTGCGACGTCGTGGAAGAACTCGCGCGGCGATTCCGAAAGCCGCACCGTGAAGCCGTGCCGCTCGGCGATGCGGGCGACGGTCATCGCCACCGTGGGTTCGTCGTCGAGGATGAGCAGCCGCCTGCCCTGATCCACCTTGTCCTGATCCATCAGGTGTCGTCCTTGAATTGTTCTTCACTCAATGCAGCGCGGATCTTGGCCGCCAGTTCCGGTCTGCGGTATGGCTTGTGCAGCAGGTTCACGCCTGGATCCACGCGGCCATGGTGGACGATCGCATTCTCGGTGTACCCGGATGTGTACAGCACCGGAAGGCCCGGGCGCAGCTCGCGTGCCGCGGCGGCGAGCTGCGGCCCGGTCATGCCGCCCGGCATGATCACGTCGGTGAACAGTAGGTCACAGGGCACGTCCTTGCGCAGCATTTCCAGAGCCTCCGGCCCGTTCCGCGCCGCGGTGACCTGGTAGCCGAGGCTCTCCAGCAGGCGCAATGCGTGCGTGCGAACCAGGTCGTCGTCCTCCACCAGCAGGATTCTCTCGCCGCGGCTCGCACTGGTATC
>DASSFA010000202.1:0-3937 GCA_035694895.1 Rhodanobacteraceae bacterium
CGCAGCCGCGCGCTCGCGCATGAGGCCGCGCATCTGTCCCGCCAGCAACGCGTGCTGGAATCCGCGCACCGGCAGCTGAAGGAAAAGTCGCAGCAGTTGCGCCAGCTCTCCACGCAGGATCCGCTGACCGGCGTGCTCAACCGGCTGGCCTTCGGCACCGAGCTGCGCGAGCGCCTGGACCATCTCGCGCGCTACAACCAGCCGTTGAACCTGATCGTGTTCGATCTCGACCACTTCAAGGCGATCAACGACAAGCTCGGGCACTCCGCCGGCGACCGCGCGCTGACGCTGGTGGCCGGAATCGTGCGCGAACACCTGGTGAGCGACGATCTTTTCGGCCGCTTCGGCGGCGACGAATTCATGATCGCCTGCGCCGGCCAGCCACTCGCCACCACCGCGGCGTTGGCCGAATCCATCCGCGCCGCCGTGGCCGAACGTGCGCCGAAGGCCGATCCGCCACTGCCCGGCCTGAGCCTGAGCATGGGCGTGGCCCGGGCCAACGGTGACAGCGGCTACGAGGCCGGTGCGCTGTTCGAACGCGCCGACGCCGCGCTCTACGAAGCCAAGCAACGCGGTCGCAACAACGTGGTCGTCGCGGACGAAAGCGTGCAGCCGGTGCCCGAGGCCATCGCGGGCGCGCGGCACCTTTGATTGGAAAGCCGGCTCAGGCGTTCGCCAGCGCGTACTCGATCGCCGCGCACGTTGCCGCGGCCTGCGCCGCATTGCACTGCTCCGGCGTGGCGCGCGGACTGTCCGGATACACCTCGGTGGTGGTCTTGTAGCGGGCGTCGGTGATGCCGGCGCAAAGTCCAAGCATGGTCAGCGCATATTCGATCACGCCCGGCGCGACCACCGGCGAGCCGATGATCTCGCCCTTTTCGTCGGCCGGCGCGATGTGCGTGACCTTCTCCACCGCCGCGATGATCGCCTGCTGGAAGCCGGGCTGCGGCGCCGCGCTGTCGTCCACCAGATAGAAGCCGTCGGGAATGCCTTCCGGCTCGAACGGCACGCCATCGCGCGCGGCCAGCGCGGGACGGAATTCGCTCTCGTCCGAGTCGGTCGTCTCGTGCAGATCGATATGCATGAGCACGCGCCCGCGGAACGGCGCGACGAACCGCATCAGCGCGACCGACTCCGGCGCCGGACTGCCGGGACGGAACGAACGGTTGGGATCGAGTGCCAGCGCATTCCAGCGATGGATGCGTTCGTAGCCCCAAGGGCTTACGCACGGCACGATCGCGAGATTCGCACGATCCGCGTACTCCGCCGCGTGCCGCTCGGCGAAGCGCAGCGCGCCGTGCACCCCGCTGGTCTCGTAACCGTGCACGCCGCCGGTCACCAGCATGACCGGCAAATCGTCGCGCCAGCCGCGGCTCTTCAGCGCGAACAGCGGATGGTGGTCCGGCGGGTAATCGAGCGTCCCGTACTGCACCACGTCGAAGCGCGCGCGCAGCCGCTCGATCGCACCCAGCACGTCATCGGCATAGCTGCGCCGTTTGCGCTGGCGCGCAAGCCACTCCGCCTTTTCCGCTTCACCCCAGGGCTTGCCGGGCGTACCGATGGGATAAGGTGCGGTCATTGCATTCCCTTCGATCAAACACAAAGCGCTCACTCTACCATCGAGCGAAGTGTTGTCACGATTGACATGCCGACATCCGCCTCCATATCCCGCGTACCCACGCGCTCACCGGATCGCCCATGACCGCTCCCGCACCGCTCCGCATCGATTTCGTTTCCGACGTGGCCTGTCCATGGTGCGCGGTCGGACTGGCGAGCCTGCAGCAGGCTCTCGCGAAGCTCGATGGCCAGGTGCGGGCGGAGATCCACCTGCAGCCGTTCGAGCTCAATCCGGACCTCGCGCCCGAAGGCGAGGACGCGGGCGAACACATCATGCGCAAGTACGGCATCGACCAGGCGCGGATGGAGACCAATCGCGCGGCTATCCGCGAGCGCGCCGCTGCGCTCGGCTTCGCCTACAACGTGAGCCGCGGCAGCCGCGTCTGGAATACCTTCGATGCGCACCGGCTGCTGCATTGGGCCGAATTGCAGGACAACACGCACGCGCTGGCATTGAAGAAGGCCCTGCTGCGTGCCTATTTCAGCGACGGAGAGAACGTCTCCGACCGCGACGTGCTCGTCCGCATCGCCAGGGATGTCGGCCTGGATGCCGGCGAAGCCCGCCGCGTGCTGGACAGCGGCGAATACGCCGACGAAGTGCGCGCGCAGGAACGCCGCTTCCAGCAGGCCGGCATCCATTCGGTGCCCGCGACCATCGTCAACAACACTTACCTGATTCCCGGCGGGCAACCGCCGGAAGTGTTCGAACGCGCCTTGAAGGAGATCGCGGCAAAGGTGCCCGTGGGCTGAGCGCAATGAGCGATGCGCTGCACATCGTCTGTCCGCACTGCGCGACGGTGAACCGCGTGCCCTCCGCGCGCCTGGGCGCAGCACCGGTCTGCGGCAAATGCCACCGGCTGCTGTTCGAAAGCAAGCCGGTGGAGGCGGACGAAGCAGGATTCCAGAAACACATCGAGCGCAACGACATCCCCGTGCTGGTGGACTTCTGGGCCCCGTGGTGCGGACCATGCCGGATAATGGCGCCGCACTACGCGCAGGCGGCGATGCAACTCGAGCCCCGCGTGCGCCTGCTGAAGGTGGACACGGAAACGGAACCGGCGCTCGGCGCACGCTTCCAGATCCGCAGCATTCCGACGCTTGCGATGTTCCGCGGCGGCCGCGAAGTGGCACGCCAGGCCGGTGCGATGAGCAGCGCCGGCATCGTGCAGTGGGCCCGCGCGCAGGGCGCGTGAGCACGCGGCGATCCGCTTCTCTTCTGCTTACGCAGCGTGACCGGCACAGTCGGCACGCTTGCGCAACTTGCCACTCCCCGCTACTTCCCCAAGAATACCCGGCGACTTCCTGCCGGGCTTGCGAAGCTTGAATTTTCCGTCACCAGATTCGACCTACGCCTGGGATCAGTATTGGCAGGACGGCAGGTTGGCCTCGTGTGGAGGCGAAGGCGGTGCCAATTACCAGCCGGCGATCACCGAAGGCTGGCGACGGTTCTTCGAAACGCTCTCCGATGGCGCGCGCATACTCGACATCTGTACCGGCAACGGGGCCGTTGCGCGACTGGCGGCGGACGCGGCAAGGGTCCGCAATTTGAATGTCACGATTGATGCGGTGGATTCCGCGATGATCCACCCGACCGGGCTGGGTCCCGGCGCGAACATGATCCGCTTTTCGCCGCGTACTCCGGCCGAAGACCTGCCGTTTCCAGACTCATCCTTCGACGTCATCGTCGGCCAGTACGCACTCGAGTACACCGATGTCGAACGCACCCTGGCTGAACTTCGACGGGTAAGTCGGCCAACCGCCAACATCAGGTTCGTCACGCATGCCGCCGGAAGCGTGGTCGTGCAGGGAGCGAAACGCCAGATCGAAGACACGGAACGGTTGATCGCGACCGGCATATTCGAAGCCGCTGAAGCGCTTGCGAAGGCCTTCGGAAGCGGCGCCGATCCCGTGGGCGTCGACAGCGCGCGCAGAAACTTCGGAAACGCACTGCAGGCGCTGCAGGTGGCCGCGAGAACCACAGAGGACGTGCAGATGTACCAGAACGTCGGCACCGTCCTCGTCCATGCGATCCAGCACCAACACCAGGTAGGCTCGCGCCCGGTACTCGACAAGATCACCGAGACCGCGGCGGCCATCAAGGCCCACCAGGCTCGCCTCTCGGCGATGCGTCGGGCCGCGCTCGATGAATCGGGAGTGCAAGCGATCGCGGCGACGGCTGAACGTCTGTGGGCCAGGAAATTCGGCTTCGAGCCCCTGCTGCGAGCCGACGGAACCGAGTTCGGTTGGGTGCTGTCCTCTGCCTAGCCGAAACGGCCGAAGCAACCAACGCGGATGGGATGGAACCGCGCACCGGAAAGGC
>DASSFA010000203.1:0-6795 GCA_035694895.1 Rhodanobacteraceae bacterium
GGTTCCGGTGCGCAGGTCGAAGCGGTCGAGCCCGACCTGGAAGACGTGTTCGTTTCCGCCACCATGATCGGCGGCGGCGAAGGGAAGCGCGCGGCATGAAGGCGCGCAGGCTCGGGGCGATCATGCTGAAGGAGCTGCGGCAGTTGCGCCGCGATCGCGTCACGCTGGCCATGATCGTGATGGTGCCGGTGATGCAGTTGATCCTGTTCGGCTACGCGATCAACTTCAACTTGCGCGGCCTCGACGCGGGCATCGCCGACCAGGCCAACACGTCTGCATCGCGCGCGCTGGTCATGGACATGCTGGCGACCAAAGTGGTGAAGCCGGTGCTCACGGTGCAGACACCGCAGCAATTGATGGATGCGCTGCGGCGCGGCCGCATCAGCGTCGGGATTTCGATCCCGCCCGATTTCGAGCAGCGTCGTACGACAGGACGAACGGTCGCGCAGATCCTGGTGGACGGCAGCGACACATCGGTGCTGAGCGCCGCTTCGCAATTGGCGCAGGTGCCGGTGGACAGTTCCGCGCCGGACACCCGCGCGCCCGCGCGCAGTACGCCGCCGAGCGGCCCGATCAGCGTGGTCGGTTTCTACAATCCGCAACGGCGCACGGCGGTGAACGTCGTGCCGGGTCTGATCGGCATCATCCTCACGATGACCATGGTGATGTTCACCGCGATCGCGATCGTGCGCGAACGCGAGCGCGGCAACATGGAGTTGCTGATCGCCACGCCCCTCACGAGCGGCGAACTGATGGTCGGCAAGGTGCTGCCGTACGCCGGGATCGGGCTGATCCAGACCACGCTGGTATTGCTGCTTGGCGTGTGGCTGTTCGACGTGCCGATCCGCGGATCCCTGCTTGAAGTCTACGCGGCGGCCGTGCTGCTGATCCTCGCCAACCTCGCGCTGGGCCTGATGATCTCGACCAGGGCGCAATCGCAGTTCCAGTCCATGCAGATGACGATCTTCATCTTCCTGCCGTCGATCCTGCTTTCCGGCTTTGTCTTCCCGTTCGCGGGTATGCCATCGATCGCGCAATGGATCGCGGAAGTGCTGCCGCTGACGCATTTCCTGCGCCTGATCCGCGGCGTGATGCTGCGCGGTGCGAGCCTGTCGGAAATGTGGATCGAGGTTGCCGCGCTAGCGGCTTTCATCGCGGTGGCGATGGGCGTGGCGATTGTGCGGTTCCGCAAGCGGCTGGATTGAACGAGCGGCCGCAAAGCTACTGCGCTCGGTATCTTGCGCGCCGGCGGTGCTCGGAATGCTCATGTACTGGCGTGTACACTCCGCTTCCTGCGCTCCGGCGACGCGCAACCTGCCTTCGCTCGCTACGCTTTGCGAGCCGCTCTTAGTAAGAAGGGGCGATTCTGCCACGCAACGAATTCGTGAGCGCTGCGGTGATCGTCACGTCCACGAATTGCCCGATCATGCGCGGATCGCCCGGGAAGTTCACCGGGCGCATGTTCTCGGTCTTGCCGGTGAGTTCGTTCGGGTTGCGCGCGCTCGGCCCGGTGACCAGCACGCGCTGCACACTGCCGACCATCGCCTCGCTGATCTTCGCGGCATGCGCGTTGATGGTTGCCTGCAGGCGTTCGAGCCGCTGGTGCTTCACCGTGTCGGGCGTGTCGTCGTGCAGGCTGGCCGCCGGCGTGCCGGGTCGGCGCGAATAGATGAAGGAAAACGACTGGTCGAAACCGACGTCCTCGATCAGCTTCATGGTCTGCTCGAAATCCGCGTCGGTCTCGCCGGGAAAGCCGACGATGAAATCGGAGGATACGGAAATGTCCGGCCGCACGGCGCGCAGCTTGCGGATCTTGGCCTTGAATTCCAGCGCGGTGTAGCCGCGCTTCATCGCCGCGAGCACGCGGTCGGAACCGGACTGCACCGGCAGGTGCAGGAAATTCGCGAGCTTGGGCACGTCGCGATAGGCGGCGATCAGGGAATCGGAAAATTCCAGCGGATGCGAGGTGGTGAAGCGGATGCGGCCGATCTCGTCCAATTGCGCGATCGCGCGGATCAGCAGCGCAAGGTCGGCCACGTTGCCGTCGTGCATCGGCCCGCGGTACGCGTTGACGTTCTGGCCGAGCAGGTTGATTTCCTTGACGCCCTGTTCGGCGAGCGAGGCGACTTCCGCCAGCACGTCGTCGAACGGCCGCGAGATCTCCGTACCGCGCGTATAGGGCACCACGCAGAAGGAACAATATTTGGAGCAGCCTTCCATGATCGAGACGAACGCGCTCGGGCCCTCCGCGCGCGGCTCGGGCAGGGAATCGAACTTCTCGATCTCGGGGAAGCTGATGTCGACCTGCGGAGCCCCGGTTTCGCGGCGCGCCTCGATCAATTGCGGCAAGCGGTGCAGCGTCTGCGGGCCGAACACGAGGTCCACGTGCGGCGCGCGCTTCACGATGGCCTCGCCCTCCTGGCTCGCTACGCAACCACCCACGCCGATCAGCACCTGCGGGTTCGAAGCCTTCAATTCCTTCCAGCGGCCGAGCTGCGAGAACACCTTCTCCTGGGCCTTCTCGCGGATCGAGCAGGTGTTGACCAGGATCACGTCGGCTTCCGCCTCGTTCTCCGTCAGCTCCAGTCCGTGGGCCTCGGCCAGCACGTCGGCCATGCGCGAGCTGTCGTACTCGTTCATCTGGCAGCCGTGGGTCTTGATGAACAACTTGCCGGACATGGCGCTTCGGAATCAGGGCGGGATTGCGTAGTTTAAGGCGGCTGCTCCATGCGGTCAGCCGCTTTTGAGGAGCCTGCCACGAAAGGGCGCTTGGCATCACATTCCCCCGGGCGCAAACTTCCACGCCATGAGGACCGCCATGGACCATGGGGGAGCGGACAGCCGCCGCGCACGGTCGGCCTTCGCGGGGATTCCGTTCCGGATGCGGGCGGCGATCGCGTTGCTGCTCGGCGCGCCGATTCTGTCGATGGCAGTCGTGCACCCCGCGCATGCCGCCGCGCTCTACCAGTGCAACGGCACTCAGGGCGAGACGGTCTTCACCAGCCATCCGTCCGAATACCACGGTTGCAAGTGGGTGAGCGGCTCGCGGCATTCGGTGCCTTCGAAGCCGGCAGCAGCCAGGCCGGATGAAGCCGGGGCGATTCCTGCTTCGTTGGTCCAGGCGTCTTCCACACCGGAGCAGTCGTCCATTCCGGCGGCAAGCGAAGCCAAAGCCAATCCCGCGGTGATCAAGATCACGCCGTTGCAGGCGCCGAGCGCGCCAGTGGTGAGTGCGCTGCCTTCGGCCGAAGGCGTGCTGCAGATCGCCAAGCCCTGGCCGATGGCGGTGATGGACACGATCGCAACCAACCTGCTGCCGAAGCTGCTGGAGTCCTCGCAGCCGCAGCCCGCACCGGCATCGTCGGCGAGTTCGTCGTCCACCCAACCGACGCGGAGCGACGCGCCGGCCACCGCCTCCGCAGTGCCGGCGCCGAGACGTGGCGCGGTTTACAAGATCACGCGCGCCGACGGCAGCATCGAATACACCAACATCGCGTCGCGCGCGCAGGGCGCCAACGCGACGATGCTGTTCACCTACATCATCACCTGCTACGCCTGCAACGTGCATTCCCGGATCAACTGGAACACCGTGGCGTTGCACTTGAACGAATACGACGACGTGATCCGCGACGCCGCCGCAAGGAACGGCGTGAGCGAGGCCCTGCTGCGTGCGGTGATCCACGCCGAATCCGCATTCAACCCGCGCGCGCTGTCGTACAAGGGCGCGCAAGGCCTGATGCAGTTGATGCCGGGCACTGCCGCCGACATGGGCGTGACTGACGCGTTCGATGCCGCGCAGAACATCAGTGGCGGTGCGAAATACCTCGCGCAATTGCTGCGCGATTTCAACGGCAACGTGGAATTCGCGACGGCCGCCTACAACGCCGGCGAAGCGGCAGTGCGCAAGTACAACGGCGTGCCGCCCTACGACGAGACGCAGGTGTACGTGAAACGCGTGGCGATCCTGCGCGACCGTTACCTCAAGGCGTTGCATCCGGCCGCGCTGGCGGCGGCGGGGGCGCAGTAATCGAGCGCTCGGGCGGGCTCTTCATCGATGGAGCGGACGGGAGCGGCGCGATGAATCGCGAGGGTGACACAGACTCAACCCCGATCCATCCCGTTCGCCATCTCCGGTCGCCGCGCCAGCACCACGTCGGTGTGGAACGGCGCGCCGTCGCGCAGCCCTGACAGTTCCACGGTGGTGCCGGGTTTCAATTCCGCTTCGCGGTTGCGCAGGTCGGCCGGGTCGATCACCGGCTTCCTGTTCATCTGCAACAGCACATCGCCCGGTTGCAGGCCGGCCTTGGCGGCCGGACCGCCGGGGTAGACGTCGGTGACGGTCGCGCCGCGCGCGGCCGCGGCGGGCAGGCCGGAATTGGCCGCGACCGCGACGCCGGTGTAGTCGGCGCCGAGCCAGCCGCGCACCACGCTGCCGTGCTCGACGATCTGCTCGAGCACCATCTTCGCGGTGCGCACCGGAATTGCGAAGCCGATGCCTTCCGCGCCAACGCCGCGCTCCAGCATCGCAGTGTTGATGCCGACCAGTTGCCCGTGGGCGTTCACCAGCGCGCCGCCGGAATTGCCGGAGTTGATCGCCGCGTCGGTCTGGATGAAATCCTCGTACGGAGACAGGCTCAACTGCCGGCCGATCGCGCTGACGATGCCCATGGTCACGGTCTGGCCGATGCCGAACGGATTGCCGATCGCCAGCACCACGTCGCCCACGCGCGGCATTCCGGAGGCGGTCTCGATCGAGGGCAGCCTGCCGGCATCCACCTTCAACACCGCGAGGTCGGTGTCGTTGTCGGAGCCGATCACGCGCGCATGCGCGACGCGCCCGTCGTAGAGCATCACCTGGATGTCGTCGGCGCCGGCGATCACGTGGTTGTTGGTGAGCACGTAACCGTCCGGCGTGAAGATCACGCCCGAGCCCAGGCTTCGTTCGCGGCGCTTCAACGCGGGCCCGGTTTCGCCGCCGAACAACCGCTGCATGAGCGGATCGGGGAAGATCTTGACCGTGCGCTCCGTCACGATCTTGTCCGCATAGATATTGACCACCGCCGGCGCGGCATTGGCGACCGCATCGGCATAGGAGACCGGACCCGATTCGGGCGGCAGCGCCGGTGCAGGATGCGCGGGCGCCACCTGCGCCTGCGGTGCACGCGTGGAGAGGCCGAGATGCGCGCGCATGCGCGCGCCGAGACCCGGCCAGAGCAGGCCGATCACGAACGCGGCGGCGAGGCCTGCCACCACGAATTGCAAAACGAAAACGAACGGGCGTGCGAGGCGCGGCATCGAGAAATCAACAGAGGGCCGGCAATCCGATTGTGCACGGCGTAAGCGATCGTTAAACTACCACGATTTTGGGGCCGGGCTGACCGCCAACGCCGAACGGGCCAGGGATGGCTCGCCGTAGCGGCGTGGCTGCGTGCATGCCCGATCGTGCAGTTCGAACTGGAGTGCCTGATGGCGAGTGAAGTGGTTGACAAGGGCCGACGCAAGTTCCTGGCCGGCACCACCGCGCTGCTCGGCGGTGTCGGCGTGGTCGTGACGGCGATACCGTTCATCGAATCCTGGGAGCCGAGCGCGCGCGCCAAATCCGCTGCGGCGCCGGTCACGGTCGACATCGGCAAGATCGAAGCCGGGCAGATGATCCGCTACGCCTGGCGCGGGCTGCCGGTGTTCATCGTCAACCGCACACAGCAGCAGCTCGCAGCGCTGCCCGCGCAGGATCCGCGCCTGAAGGATCCCAAGAGCCAGAACACCGACCAGCAGCCGACCTACTGCCAGAACGAATACCGTTCCATCAAGCCGGAATGGCTGGTGGTGGTCGGCATTTGCACGCACCTCGGCTGCGTGCCCGACTACAAGGGCGAAGTGAAGCCGGAGCCGTGGGACCCGGAATGGAAGGGCGGTTTCTACTGTCCGTGCCACAAGTCGCGCTACGACATGTCCGCGCGCGTCTACGACGGCGTGCCTGCGCCGGCCAACCTCGTCGTGCCGCCCTATCACTTCGTTGACGATACCCACGTGCAGATCGGCGTGGACCCGAATGGAGCCCCGACATGACCGAGCACGTCACGATTCGTCCGCGCAACCGCGTGCTGGCCTGGGTCGAGGAGCGCCTGCCGATCCTGTCGTTCACGGCGTCGCACACCACCGGTTACTACGCGCCGAAGAACTTCAACGTGATGTATTACTTCGGTTCGCTGGCGCTGCTGGTGCTGGTGAACCAGATCGTCACCGGCATCTTCCTGACGATGAACTACAACCCGTCCGCGGCGGGCGCGTTCGCGTCGGTCGAGTACATCATGCGCGACGTGGAGTGGGGCTGGCTGATCCGCTACATGCACGAAGTCGGCGCCTCGATGTTCTTCATCGTGGTGTACCTGCACATGTTCCGCGGCCTGATGTACGGCTCGTACAAGAAGCCGCGCGAGCTGGTGTGGCTGCTCGGCATGCTGATCTTCCTGACGCTGATGGCGGAAGCCTTCATGGGCTACGTGCTGCCGTGGGGCAACATGTCGTTCTGGGGCGCCAAGGTGATCATTTCGCTGTTCAGCGCGATCCCGGTGGTGGGCAACACCCTGGTGACCTGGATCATGGGCGACTTCCTGCCCGCCGATGCGACCCTCAACCGCTTCTTCGCGCTGCACGTGATCGCGCTGCCGCTGGTGCTGCTGCTGCTGGTGGTGCTGCACCTGGCCGCGCTGCACGAAGTGGGCTCCAACAACCCGGACGGCGTCGAGATCAAGCAGAAAAAGGGTCCGGACGGCCATCCGCGGGATGGCATCC
>DASSFA010000204.1:0-11164 GCA_035694895.1 Rhodanobacteraceae bacterium
CAGATCACCTGACGGCCGGGAGATTTCGCATGACGCACGCGACGCGCATCGCTAGCATGCGCGTTTGCCCTGCAGGAACGCGATCATGAAAGCCGCGAAGAACACCGTGGTGAGTTTCCATTACGTCGTCAGCGAGGCCGGCAATCCGGAGCCGCTGGACAGCTCGCGCGAACGCGGCGCGCCGCTGGTCACGCTGCTGGGTTACCACCAGCTGGTGCCGGGCGTGGAGAACGCGCTGGAAGGGCGCGAGGCCGGCGATCGCTTCGACGTGGAAATCCCGCCGGAACAAGGTTATGGCGAGCGCCGCGAAGGCATGATCCAGCGTGTGCCGAAGAAATACTTCCAGCACGCCGACAAGCTGAAGCCCGGCATGCAGACGGTGCTGCAGACGCGCGACGGCGGGCAGCGCGTGGTCACGGTGCACAAGGTCGGCATGAGCGCGATCGACGTGGATCACAACCATCCGCTGGCCGGCAGGACCCTGCACTTCGACATCGAGATCACCGGCGTGCGCGCGCCGACGCCGGAAGAGCTGGAGCACGGCCATGCCCATGGAGAGCACGGGCACGCGCATGGGTGAGCCGGCGCGTTCAGCCGATGCCTTGAATGGCATCGGCTGCGCTGGCGAACGCACGAGGCAGGATGCCGAGGGCCGGGTTGCTTGGCGAGCGCGGGACGCGCGAGCTTAGCAACGGCGGGCATGCGCATTAGCCACAAACAATTGCACAATCCGGACGGCGCGTAGCGCCGACGGAATCCATTCTCCGCGCGTCGCGAGGATCAGGATGGATTCCGGGTTCCGTTTCCGGAAGAGCGCCGGAAACGGAACCCGGAATGACGGCAGAGAGTTGCCGGAATCAGAACGACAATTTGCTCCGCTGCCGGCGTCGCTTCCCCCACATCGCATCGAGCGCGATCGTGCCCGGCCCGAACGTCGCCAACACCAGGAAACCGCCGGCGATCGCGATGTTCTTCTGGAAATTGATCAACTGCGCCGGATCGGCGAAGCTGTCGTGGAAGAACGCCGCGGCGAGCAGGGTGAACACGAACAACCCTAGCGAGGCGAGGCGCGTCAGGAATCCGAACAGGATCGCAAGGCCGCCGCCCAGCTCCGCGAAGATCACCAGCGGCAGCAGCCCCGGCGGCAGGTTGTGCGCGACCATGTAGGCCGTGGTGGCGTCGTAGCCTGCGAGTTTCTGCAGTCCGGAGTAGAGGAAAATCTGGGCGAGGCCGATGCGGCCCAGCAGAACGAGGAAATTGCGCATGTTGGAATCCGAGTGGTTCTTGCCAAACCGGCGGCGCTAATTCGACGCCATCGCCGCCTCACTGCCTGACGCGCGTTCCAGCACGCGCTTGGCGTACAGGAAATGCCCGCGCCAGTACTCCCCATCCAGTTTGTCCAGGCGCACCGTGCCGCCGCTGTTGGGTGCGTGCACGAAGCGGCCCTGGCCGACATAGATTGCCACGTGACTGACCCGGCGATGGCTGCCGAAAAACAGCAGGTCGCCAGGCTGCAGTTGATCCAGACCTACCCTCGGCGCATCCACATCGGCAATGTCGCCCGAGTGGCGCGGCAGCACCACGCCCGCCGAAGTGCGGAACACGTAATCCACGAGCCCGCTGCAATCGAACCCGCTTTCGGGCGTGTTGCCGCCCCATCGATAGGGCGTGCCGACCAGTCCGATCGCATGGAACAGTACGTCGTTGGCGACCCGCGCAGATGACGACGGCGGCGGTGGTGGGGTGGTGGCACAGGCGCCGAGGATCAGCGCGAGCGCCGGCGCGACGGAATGCAGCAGCCGGCGCCGCGCGCCGGTCAACGCCCGGGTTCCTTCGCCAGCCGCGCAATGCCACGCGAGCACGCGCTCCGCGCGCTCGAAGCGGCGCGGGTCGGAGGATTGGAATCCGGGCGCGGGCGTGAAGTCATCGCGACGACATCGTGAATACGCCGCGAAGGTAGCCCATGAGGCCGGTCACGTCCACTATATGGACGGCCGGAAGATCGCAGGGGCGGGAATGTTGCAGTGCGCCAGAAGCTCAAGCCACGCCGGCCTGGCGCTGTGCGCTGGCCGCCAGTTCCAGCTCGATCTCGAAGGCGGCGGTGCGCCGGCGCGCGGCATCCGCGACCGCCGCAGGCACGTCCTGCGCGAGGACCAGTTGGGCGAGCGCCTCGCGGTGGCGGACATCGAAGTCCGGATCACGACGGGCCTCGTCCAGCGCCGAAATCAGGGTGGCCAGCCAGCCGGCGCCGGGCGCTCGCAACATCAGCAAGATTTCGGATACGGTCAGTGCACGCTGGATAGGGTTCATGACGGACTCCTGCTGTTGCCCCAATTCGTGCAGGAATGGTGCCAAGCACTCGAAGCGGTACTCCGGAGACGCAAATCGTTACACTTTCGCGATGAATTCCCCCAAAGATGACGTGCTGGTTCTCGGCGGCGGCGTGATCGGGCTGGCCTGCGCGCTGGCGCTGCGCCGCGCGGGTGCCTCGGTCCGCGTGCTGGAACAGGCCGTGCCCGGCCACGGCGCCTCGCATGGCAACTGCGGCACGCTGACGCCGAGCCACGCCATTCCGCTGTCCGTGCCTGGCGTGCGCTGGAAGGCGCTGCGCTGGATGGCGAAAGGCGATGCGCCGTTGTACATCAATCCGCGCCCGGATATGGAGCGCTGGCGCTGGTTGCTGGCATTCGCCCGGCGCTGCCGGATGGATCTGGCGCGACGCTCCGCGCTTGCGCGCTGCGCGATCCTGCAACGCTCGCACGCGCTGCTGCCGCAGTGGCTGGCGGAAGAGGGCATCGATTGCGATTTCACCCGGCGCGGAACGTTGTATGTCTTTCGCGATGCGCGCACGCTGCAGGCCGAGCGCGCCGACGTGGAATGGCTGCATGAACTGGGACTCACGGCGGAAGTGCTCGATGCGCAAGCCGTGCTCGCGATGGAGCCTGCACTGAAACCGGGCGTGGTCGGCGGGGTGCTGCATCCGGACGATGCGCAGCTGCGTCCGGACAAATGGGTCACGGGGCTTGCGCGGCGCGTGCGCGAGCGAGGCGGAGTGATCGAAACCGAAGCGCGAATCGAAGGCTTCGATTGCGCGAACGGCAGGATCAACGCGGTGCGCACGTCGCGCGGTAGCTTTGCCGGCGAGCGGATCGTGTTCGCGCTCGGCGCATGGTCGCCGCGCGTCGCGCGCCGGCTCGGCATGGCGTTGCCGATGCAGCCGGGCAAGGGTTATTCCATCACCACCTCGCGTCCCGATCCGTGCCCGCGCACCGCACTCGTGTTGCGCGAAGCGGGCGTGTGCGTGACCGCGTGGGCATCGGGCTTCCGTCTGGGCAGCACGATGGAGTTCTCCGGCTACGACGCCACGCTCAATCGCACGCGCCTGGATGCGCTGCGGCGCGGCGCGCAGGCTTACCTGCACGCGCCGTTCGGTGATCAGCTGCAGGAAGAGTGGTGGGGCTGGCGGCCGATGTGCGTGGACGAGGTGCCGCTGATCGGCCCGAGCACGCGCTGGAGCAACCTGTTGCTGGCGACCGGGCACGGCATGCTCGGTGTCAGCATGAGCGCGGCGACCGGCGAACTGATCGCGGCGCAGGTTGCGGGCGCGCGGACGACGATTGATCCTGCACCGTTCGCGCCGTCGCGGTTCGGGTTGTGAGCGTGTCCGCGACCGACACCCGGTCCGACCTGCTGGTGATCGGAGGCGGATCCGCGGGGTTGGCGCTCGCGATCCGCGCGGCGCGTCACGGCGCGAAGGTCACGCTGTTCGAACCGCACGAGCTGGGTGGCACCTGCGTCAATCGTGGCTGCGTGCCGAAGAAGGCGATGTGGTGGGCCGCGGAACTGGGGCGGGCGCAGAAGCTTGCGGCCGAGATCGGGTTCGACAACGCGCCGGGAACGCTCGACTGGCCGGCATTCATCGAGCGGCGCCAGGCGTATGTCGAACGCGCGCGGCACGGTTACGCAAGGCGCCTGGAAGAGTACGGCGTGCGCGTGATTCCGGCCTACGCGCATTTCGTGGACGCGCACACGCTGCTGGCCGATGGCGCGCGTTACGGCGCACCGCACATCGCGATCGCCACCGGCTCGCGTCCGCGCCAGCTCGATCTGCCGGGCGTGGCGCTCGGCATCGATTCGGATGGCTTCTTCGCCCTGCGTGATTGCCCGCGCCGAGTGGGCATCATCGGCGGCGGCTACATCGCGGTGGAACTGGCTGGCGTGCTGAGCGCGCTGGGTGCGAAAGTCGAGTTGTTCTCGCGCAGCCGCCTGCTCTCGCACTTCGATTCGGAATTGGGCGATGCGCTGGGCGTCGCGATGGCTGAAGACGACATCACGCAACACAGTCGCTGCGCGGTGCGAGGCGCCGTGCGCGAGCGGGCGGAGTTGTGGCTGGATTGCGCCGACCACGTGCGCCATGGCCCGTACGACCAGATCATCTGGGCGGTCGGCCGCGTGCCGAACGTGGAATCGCTGCAGCTGCACGTTGCCGGGATCGCGCTCGGCGAAGACGGCCATGTCGCGACCGACGCATTCGAGAACACCAACGTCGAAGGCGTGTACGCGCTGGGTGACGTCAGCGGCAAGCGAGCGCTGACCCCGGTCGCGATCGCGGCGGGTCGCGCGTTGGCGGAGCGGCTGTTCGGAGGGCAGGACGGTTCGCGCCTGGATTATGAAAACATCCCCAGCGTGGTGTTCTCGCATCCGCCGGTCGCGAGCGTCGGCATGTCGGAAATGCAGGCGCGTGCGCACTATGGCGAGGCTGTGCACGTGCACATGGCTTCGTTCGTGCCCATGCTGCACATGCTGGCGGGCCGCGAGCGCCGCACGCTCATGAAGATGGTCACGGTGGGCGAAACCGAACGCATCGTCGGCCTGCACGGCATCGGCCCGGGGCTGGACGAGATGCTGCAAGGCTTCGCGGTGGCGCTACGGATGGGAGCGACGCGGACGGATTTCCTGCGCACGGTGGCGATTCATCCGACGTCATCGGAAGAGTTCGTCCTCCTGCCCTGAACCCTTACACTGTCGCCATGGAACACTTCACCCTGCACCGCGGCAGCGCGCCGCTGCTGGTCAGCCTGCCGCACGACGGCACGGCCATTCCCGACGAGATTGCCGCGCGCATGGCGCAGCAGGCGGTGCGCGTGCCGGATACCGACTGGCATGTCGGACTGTTGTACGCCTTCGCGAAGGAAATGGGCGCCTCGGTGATCGCGCCGCGCTGGTCCCGCTATGTGGTGGACCTCAATCGTCCGCCGGACGGGCACGCGTTGTATCCGGGCCGCAGCGAGACCGGCCTGGTGCCATTCAACACCTTCGGCGGCGATCCGATCTACCGAAATGGCGCGGAGCCGGGCGCGGAAGAAATCGAGGCGCGCGTGGACACGTATTGGCGCCCTTATCACTCGGCCTTGCAGCAGGAACTTCAGCGCCTGCGCGAAGCGCATGGCCGTGCGGTGCTGTGGGACGGCCACTCGATCCGCAGCCGTGTGCCGATGTTCTTCGACGGCCGGTTGCCGGATTTCAATCTCGGCACCGCCAACGGCGCGAGTTGCTCGCCGGCCCTGCAGGAGCGCCTCTCGAAGGTGCTGGATCGCCTCGCGAGCCCGGCGACCGGCATGTACAGCCACGTCGTGAACGGCCGCTTCAAGGGCGGCCACATCACGCGCCACTATGGCATGCCTTCGGAGAACATCGATGCGGTGCAGCTGGAACTGGCGCAGTGCACCTACATGGACGAGGACAGCTTCGAATACCGGCCCGAACGCGCGGCGGGCGTGCAGCGGGTGATCCGCGCGCTGCTGCAGGAATGCCTCGGCGATTGATCCCGGGCTTCGCTGCGCTTCCTCCGCGTCATGAGCGCACGCGAGCCACGCATTTCAATTCGATCGCGATCGGCGTCGGCAGGGCGGTGATGCCCAGCGTGGTACGGCAGGGCGCGGTCGCGGGATCGGGGAAGTATTCGGACCAGATCGCGTTATAGAGCTTGAAATCCCCCTCCATGTCGGTGAGGAACACGGTGACGTCCACGAGGTCTTCCCAGCGTGCGCCGGAAGCCTCCAGCACCGCGCGCACGTTGGCGAACACCTGCCGGGTCTGCGCGACGATGTCGTGCGCGACCAGCGTGCCGAGGGGATTGCGGACGTTGCCGGGGATCGCATCGCTGCCCGGCACGCGCGGGCCGATGCCGGAGAGGAACAGCAAGTCGCCCACGCGGCGCGCGTGTGGATACGCGCCGACCGGCGCGGGCGCTGTTTCGGTGCGGATCGCTTCGGTCATCGGTTGCTCGTCATGGCTGCGCAGGATCGCACGCCGCCCGGTGATGCCGCTTCCGTCTGTCCGGCGCAGGAGGAAGGAACCTGGCTGCTTTGCGCAGGGCCCGCGGTATTCACGGCAGCTGCTTTCACGTTGATGGAGCTGTTGTAGAGCACGCGCCCGTTCTCGTCCACCGCGCTCAGGCGATAGGTTCCCGGGCGAAGGTACAGCTCGCCGGTGGGAATCGAGGCGTTGCTGGTGGTCACCTTGATGTCGCCCACCAGCATCAGCGGAATCGTATCCAGAACCAGGCGGTCGGCCGGGATCGCGTCATTGCCTTCGTCCGCGTAGCGTGCCTCGACGAGGCAGGGAAAAACATCCTTGCACAAGCTGCCGTCCACGTACCACGGCACCCGCAGGTGGCCCAGCGTGAGCCAGGTCGGGCGGCCGTCGCGCACCGTCGTTTCCGGAAAGATCACGCTGACATCGTAACCGGGTCGCAGCGACCACGGCTTGCCCTGCGCGTTGATGTACACGATCGGCTGTTCGGGCTGAAACGACTGGACGATCGCGGTGTAAAAGGGGTGATCCATGAAACTGCTTCCGTGCGGGATCAGCATCGTCTGTTCGACGGTGAGCGGATCCATGCCGCTGATGGTCCGGAAATGCTCGGCCATGGACTGCGCGCCGAGGAACTTCCCTTCCTCCTGGATGTGCGCGTAACCGGCGTTGACCACCAGCTTTGCATTCGGGTCGTTCTTCAGGACGCGATAGAGATTCCCGGCCTGCTGCGCTTCGCGCGCATCCCCGGTGTGATCGTCATCGGCTTCGTAGGCCACCACCTTGTAGCCAAGCCTGAGCGCGGTGCGCACCATCTCGGCGTAAACCGGCTCGCGGGTGTAGAAGCCGCTGGTCGCCACCGGATAGCCGCGTTTCTGCAGCGCGGTATCCGTGTGGTACAGCGTTTCCGCCGCGAAATAGTTGAAGCCCTCTTCACGCAACTGCTTCAGCAACTGCACGGTCAGCGAGCGTGTCAGCGGCACGTTGTGGGCCTCGTTGAGGAACACCGCGCGATAGTTCTTCGCCAGTTGCGGGAGGTAGGTCAGGGCCGGCACCGCATGCCAGCCCGGCTGGACCAAGGGCGACGGATTGTCGTCCGGCAGAGCGGTCTCGCGGATCGAAAAGCTCTGCAGTGCGTCCTGATCGTCGCCGATGAAGGTCTGGTACCAGGAAAGGTATTGCCCGAAGATCGCCCGGAAGGTCGAATTGGGGTCCTCGGCATAGGCGTGGCGCATCACCTGGTACTGCGCGAGCAGCCCCTTGCGCTGCTGCGCGCGCTGCATGATGGCTTCGGATTTCTCCACCGCCGCGATCTGCGCGGGCGAAACCCCGGAAGCGGGCTCCATCTCCGCGCGGGCGGCGCCGGTGCAGAGCAGGCAGAACAACGAAACCAGACACAGGGCGCGCGGAAGCATCGGTGTTCTCCGTCGTGCGGAAGGTATCGGCAATCTACCCGTGCGGCGAAGTCTTTGATTCGATGCTCGTGAAATGGTTCACGTCACCGCGGGCGTGGCGATCAGATGTTCCAGTGTGCGCTCGTATGTCGGCAGCAGGTCGGTGGGCCGCGAGACGTCCATGCCAAGGTCGCGGATGCGCCCGTCGGAAAGTCCGTAACACCAGCCGTGAACCGCCAGCGGCTGGCCCCGGTGCCATGCGTCCTGCACCACCGTTGTCTGGCAGACGTTGAACACCTGCTCGACCACGTTCAGTTCGCAGAGCCGAGCGTGGCGCGCGCCGGGCAGGTCCAGCGCGATCAGCGCCTCCTCGTGCTTCTGCATGACGTCACCCACATGCCGCAGCCAGTTGTCGGCCAGCCCGATGCGCTGTTCCTGCAGGACCGCCTGCACGCCGCCGCAACCGTAATGGCCGACCACCATGATGTGCTCGACCTTCAGCACGTCCACCGCGAACTGCATCACCGACAGGCAGTTGAGGTCGGCGTGCACCACGACGTTGGCGATGTTGCGATGGACGAACACCTCGCCCGGATCCACGCCGACGATCTGGTTGGCGGGCACCCGCGAGTCCGAGCAGCCGATCCACAGGAACTTCGGCGCCTGCTGACGCGAGAGCCGCGGGAAGAATTGCGGATCGCGCGCGCGGATCGCTTCCGACCAGTGGCGATTGTTTTCGAGCAGATCCTTCGGCGAAGTCATGAATTCCTCTCAACGTGCAATGCAGATGTTCTTCGGTTCCGTAAAAAACCTCAGCGCGTCGGCGCCGCCCTCGCGGCCCATGCCGGAATGCTTCACTCCGCCGAACGGGGTGCGCAGGTCGCGCAGCATCCAGCAGTTGATCCACACGATCCCGAACTCAAGCCGCTCGGCCGTGCGCTGCGCGCGGTCGAGATTGCTCGTCCACAGCGAGGCGGCAAGACCATACTCGGTATCGTTGGCGATGGCGACCGCCTCGTCGTCGCCTTCGAACGGAATCAGGGTGACTACCGGGCCGAAGATCTCCTCGCGATTGGTCGCGCATTGCTGCGGCAGACCTTCGATCACGGTCGGTGCCACGAACCAGCCATCGGCGCAACGGCCATCCATTTTCACCGCCTCGCCACCGGCGAGCACGCGCCCGCCTTCGGCGATCGCGCGCTCGATGCAGGTGGTCACCTTGTCGAAATGCGCGTTCGAAACCAGCGCGCCGAGGTCGCTGCGTTCGTCCTCCGGATCGCCAACCCGCAGCGCTTTCACCCTGGCGAGATAGCGCTGCCTGAAATCCTCGTAGATCGAGCGTTGCACCAGCAGCCGCGAACCGCACAGGCAGATCTCGCCCTGGTTGGAAAAACCCGAGCGCACGATCGTGTCGAGGTTGGCATCGGAAAGATCGGCGTCCGCGAACACGATCGCCGGATTCTTGCCGCCCATCTCCAGCGAAACCTTCTTGAACGACCTGGCCGCCGCTTCCGCGATGGCGGCGCCGGTGCGCGTCGAACCGGTGAACGACACTGCCTTGATTTGCGGATGCTCCACGATCGCGCTGCCGACGGAAGGGCCGGTGCCTTGCACGATGTTCAGCACGCCCGCCGGCAGGCCGCATTCCACCGCGAGTTCCGACAGACGGAATGCGGTGAACGGCGTGATCTCGGACGGTTTCGCCACCACCGTGTTGCCGGCGGCGAGCGCCGGCGCGATCTTCCATGTGAACAGGTATAGCGGCAGATTCCACGGCGAAATGCAGCCGACCACGCCCAGTGGCTGGCGCAGCGTGTAATTGAGCGCGCGCGCATCCACGTGTGCTTCGCTCGGCCATTGCGTGATCGCTTCGGCGAAGAAGCGCAGGTTCGCCACGCTGCGCGGGATATCCACGCTGCGCGCAAGCTTCACCGGCTTGCCGCTGTCGCGCGATTCGTCGCGTGCGAGCTGATCGAGTTTCGTTTCGATCGCATCCGCCAGCCGGTGCAGGTGTTTCGCGCGTTCGGCGTGTGAAAGCGCAGACCAGGGCGGCGCCGCGCGTTGCGCGGCCTCCACGGCCAGCTCGACGTCGCGCCGGTCCGAATCCGGGCAACGCGCATACGCCCTGCCCGTCGCCGGCTCGAACACGTCCAGATACGCGCCCGTCGTCGGCTCGCGCAATTGACCGTCAATCAGGTTGGCGAGGGTGGTGTGCGGCATCGCGCAAGCTTACCGCATGCGGGGCTTTCACCTTCCCCCGAACAGCTACAGCGATCTTGTGCGACCGCCGTCCACCGGCAGGTTGATGCCGGTGATGTAGCTCGCCGCAGGGCAAGCCAGGAACGCCACGGCCGCCGCGATCTCGGCCGGATCGGCGAAGCGCTGCATCGGCACTTCCTGTTCCATCGAGCGCTGTACCTCCGCGCGCTCGCGGCCGGACTTCTGCGCGTTCGCCGCGACGATCTGCTCGATGCGCGGCGTCCGGGTGGAGCCCGGCAGCACGTTGTTGACGGTGATGCCGAAGGGCGCGAGTTCGGTGGCCAGCGTCTTGGCCCAGCTCGCCACCGCCCAGCGCGTGGTGTTGGATACGCCCAAGCCCCGGATCGGTTCCTTCACCGAGGTCGAGATGATGTTGACGATGCGGCCATAGCCGTCGCCGCGCATGCCCGGGATGACCGTTTCGGCCAGCACGTGGTTGGCGAGCAGGTGCTTGCGCCAGGCATCCAGGAACGCCTCCGGAGTTGCGCCCAGCACCGGCCCCGGCGGCGGCCCGCCGGAGTTGTTGATCAGGATGTGCACCGGGCCGCCCGCGACCAGCGCTTCGGCCTGCGCGCGCAGGCGTTCGGTATCGCCGCTGTCGGCGGCGATGAAGCCGTATTTCTGCGCGCCGTGCGTGCGCGGCAGTTCAGCGACGAGTTGCCGCAACACGTCCTCCCGCCGCGCAAGCAGGGTCACGTCCGCCCCCATTTGCGCCAGCTCGATCGCGCAGGCGCGGCCGATGCCTTGGGATGCGCCGCACACCAGCGCGTGGCGGCCGGTCAGATCGAGATCCATGTGCGCTCTCCGGAAACCAGACCCGCGGATTGTCGCAGTTACTTCAGCAGCGTGCCTTGCCTGGGCTTGGCGCAGATCGCATTGTCCACCGCGTTTCGATACGAACCGGTCAGCTTGCCGACGGCCAGCTCGCCGTCGGGGCCGTGCGGGATGGTGAAGCTGCCGCTGCTGGAGGGCGGCGGTGCGATGCCGGAAGAGAAGCCTGTCGGCGACTGTTCCCAGTAGGTGCTGTCCTTCAGTTGCGCAGCGGAAGTGGTGATCACCAGGTATTTCGCGCGCGCGTCGTCCACCGTGAAGCTGCCGAACGCGCCGGACAGGCCGGGCCGCCACCCGATGTATTCGCACAGCTTCACGTCCTCGCTGCGCAGCGGCTGGAATTTCGCGTCCAGCAGGGTTGCGGT
>DASSFA010000205.1:0-8220 GCA_035694895.1 Rhodanobacteraceae bacterium
AGGTAGTTTGAATCGGACGAGATCGTCAAGAAAAACCAGACTTCCCGAATGAAGCACGACATCACCAGCGCCGCCGCAAGCAAGACCAACCTGCTCGATCTCGATCGGGCGGGCTTGCGCGAGTTCTTCGTGCGGCTCGGCGAAAAGCCCGACCGCGCCGACCAGGTGATGAAGTGGATCTACCATCGCCTCGAAGGCAACTTCGAGGCGATGACGGACGTCGGCAAGTCGCTGCGCACCAAGCTGGCCGAAACCGCCTACGTGGGTCCGCCGAAATCCTTGCTGGACAAGGCCTCCAGCGATGGCACCCACAAGTGGCTGCTGGGCATGGACGGCGGCAACGCGGTGGAGACCGTGTACATCCCGGAACCCACGCGCGGCACGCTGTGCGTCTCCAGCCAGGTCGGCTGCGGCCTGAACTGCACGTTCTGCTCGACCGCCACGCAGGGGTTCAATCGCAACCTCGCGACGTCCGAAATCATCGGTCAGGTGTGGGTGGCTGCGAAGCACCTGGGCAACGTCACCCACCAGCAGCGCCGCATCACCAACGTGGTGATGATGGGCATGGGCGAGCCGCTGCTGAACTTCGACAACGTCGTGCGCGCGATGAACCTGATGCGCGACGATCTCGGCTTCGGCCTGGCCAACAAGCGCGTCACGCTCTCGACCGCGGGTCTGGTGCCGATGATCGACAGGCTGTCCGAGTGCGCGGACGTGTCGCTCGCGGTGTCGCTGCACGCGCCCAACGACGAGCTGCGCACGAAGCTGGTGCCGCTCAACAAGAAATATCCGATCAGCGAATTGCTGGACGCGTGCGCGCGCTATGCCGCGAAGCGTCCGCGCACTACGATCACCTTCGAATACACGCTGATGCAGGGCGTCAACGACACGCCCGAACTGGCCCGGCAGCTCGTCAAGCTGATGCGCCGCCTCCCGGCCAAGGTGAACCTGATTCCGTTCAATCCGTTCCCCGGCACGCAGTATGCGCGTTCGGACGAGACCACCATCCGCGCGTTCCAGAAAATCCTGCTGGATGCCGACGTGCAGGCGATGGTGCGCCGCACGCGCGGCGACGACATCGATGCCGCCTGCGGCCAGTTGAAAGGCCAGGTACTGGATCGCACGCGCCGCCATGCGGAATTCCGCCGCAAGATCGAAGCCGCCGCGCAACGGGAGCTGAGCAATGCTGCGTAGAAGCCTCGCTGTCGTGTTGCTCGCCATGCTCGCCCTTGCGGGCAGCGCCTGCTCGAGCAACAAGATCATCAAGTACGACACGCCGCTCAGCAATCTCAAGAACGAACCGCAGGACACCAAGCAGGATCGGATGCGCGATGCAGCCCAGGTGCATACCCAACTGGGCGCGCAGTTCATGGCCCGCAACGACCTCAAGAGCGCCGACGAGGAGTTCAGGAAGGCGATAAGCGTCGACCCGAATTACGTCACCGCGCACACCATGCTCGCGATCCTGGACGAGCGGGTGAACCTCACCAAGGAAGCCGAGCAGGAATACCGTCGCGCGCTGGCCATCGATCCCAAGAGCGGCGACGCGAACAACAACCTCGGGTATTTCCTGTGCCACCACGGGCGCGAGAAGGAGGCGATGACCTACTTCCGGCGCGCGCTGGCGGATCCGTTCTATTCCACGCCCGCCAAGGCCAACGCCAATGCCGGCGCGTGCCTCGCGCGCAGCGGCGACTACAAGGGCGCGCAGGACTATCTGCGCACGGCGCTGCGCATCGACGCCAGCGATCCCCTTGCGCTGTACCAGATGGCGCAGGTGCTGTACGCGCAGAACGATGCCTTCCACGCGCGTGCATTCCTGCAACGCTTCGAGGCACAGGGTCAGGCCACGCCCGACTCCTTGCTGCTTGGCTATCAAATCGAGTCCCGTCTGGGCGATGCGGATGCCGCCCGGAATTACGCCAACCGTCTGCGTGACCAGTTCCCGGAATCGGATCAGGCGCAGCACCTTTCTGGCAGTCCGCAATGAACCCTTCCGAACAAAATGCCGACCTGTCCCCGACCAACGACGCATCCTCGGAAAATTCCTTCGGAGAAATGCGTTTCCATGCTGACGACGTTGCGGCCGATCCCGCTCCGATCACCGACGTCGCCGGCGAAATCGGTACGCGCCTGAAAACCGCGCGCGAGAACCGCGGAATGGACCTGCAAGCCTGCGGGCAGGCGCTGCGCCTGCCGGCCCGCGTGCTCGCCAGGCTCGAGGCCAGCGATTTCGGCAAGGCCGATGATCACGTTTTCACGCGCGGTGCCCTGCAGAGCTACGCGCGCCTGCTGAATGTGCCAGGTTCCGAACTGGAACCGGCCCTGCAGGTGGCAGCGCCATCCCGGCAGCCCGCACTGATCCCGACCGGCACCGCGCTGCGCGGCAACTGGCTGCAGCGCTATGGCGCCGCGGCGACGTACATCGTGCTGACCGCCACGGTGGCGGTGCCGCTGGTCTGGCTGGGCCTGCGGGGAGGGCTGGACAACAGGCTCACCCGCATCGCGCCGCTGGACCACGCGCCGGCAGCAGTCGCGCCTGCGCGCGTGACCCAAGCGATCAAGACTCCTGCGAAACCCGAGCAGGATCAACCGCTGCTCGCCTCGATGACGCCGTTCCCGGCGATGCACCTCGACCCCGGTGCCGCGACGCAAACGGCTTCAACCCAGGCGCCGGCAGCTACCGCCCCGCATGCCGCCAGCCCGGAGCACGTGCTGAGCCTGAGCGCGCGTGGCGACAGCTGGATCGAAGTGACGGACGCAAGCGGCAAGACGCTGGAATCGGGCATTCTGCATGCGGGCGATACCCGCAGCTATCGCAGCGCCACCGCATTGAGCGTCACGCTCGGCAATGCGAGCGCGGTGGACGTGCGCAGCGACGGCAAGCCGCTGTCGCTGGATGCCTATCGCCACGCCAATGTCGCGCGTTTCAAGGTTTTCGCCACCGGCGAAAGCAACGGCTGAACCGGCATCCGCCGGAAAAGCAGCGGTTTCGGTTATCCTTGTCCGCCGCGCGCGTGCGCGGCGGTTTCGTTTGTCCCCCGGGCAGGACGTGGCGGCGGCCAGCCCCGCTGCGGAGCCCAATCAAGCTTGATCAGAGTTTTCTCCCATGGCTTTTGACGATTACGACGAATACGAACAGAGCGAACAGGTCCGCAAGTGGCTGCGCGAGAACGGTCTGTCCATCGTGGTCGGGGTGGTGCTGGCGCTCGCCCTGATTTTCGGCTGGCGGCAGTGGCAGGCGCACCGCGCCGGGCATCACGCCGAGGCGGCCGAGCAATACGCCGCGCTGGAATCCGCGCTGGCCTCCGGCCAGGACGCGAAGGTGGACACCGCCGTGAACGCGCTGGAGAAGGACTTCGCCGATACACCATATGCGGCGCTCGGCGCGGCGGCGCGCGCCGACGTCTCGGTCGGGAAGGGCAAACTGGACGACGCGCAGAAGGCGCTGCAATGGGCAGTGGACCACAGCCCGAGCTCCGCTCTGCATTCAATGTATCAATTGCGCCTGGCGCGGGTGGAATTGGCCCGGGACCAGGCCAAACAGGCATTGGCACTGCTGGACAGCATCCCCGCCGACGCCTATCGCGCCACCGCGCAGGAACTTCGCGGCGACGCGCTGCTCAAACTGGGTCGCGACAGCGATGCGCGCAGCGCCTACGCGAATGCCCTGACGGCATTGTCTCCCGACGCGGCGCCGGGCCTGCGCGATGCCCTGCAGATGAAACTCGACAACCTCGCGCGGGCCGGTGCGCCGGCGAGTGCGGCCACCACGACTCAACCCGGGAAGCAGGGCACATGACGCGACGCCACCTTCTGATGTTGTCCTTGCTGGCGGTACTGCCGGCGTTCACCGGCTGCAGCCTGATCAGCAAGATCGTGAGCGGCAAGGACAACGTGAATCCGCCGCGCGAACTCACCAAGTTCACGCCGACCGTGCAGGTGCAGCGGCTGTGGAAGGACAGCATCGGCGACGGCTCCGGCCGCTCCGGCATTCGCCTGGCACCGGCCTATGCCGATGGCAAGCTCTACGTCGCCAGCGTGGACGGGAAGCTCGCCGCGCTTGACGCCAACACCGGCAAGACGATCTGGCGCGACGACACCCGCACGCAGGGTTGGTTCGGCTTCGGCCACAAGCGTTATCCGGATGCGCTGTATGCCGGCGGCCCGGCGGTGAGCGGCGACCTGCTGGTGGTCGGCACGCTCGACGGCCACATCTACGGCATGGACGCGGCGACCGGCAAGCAGCGCTGGGCCGCGGAAGTTTCCGACGAGGTGGTCAGCCCGCCCGCGATCGACAACGGCGTGGTGTACGCACGCACCAACGATGGCCGGATCTACGCGCTGGACGCCGCCACCGGCGCGCGCAAGTGGGTGAACGATCAGGCCGATGTGCCTCTGCTCAGCCTCCGCGGCAATGGCCCGCTGCTGGTCGCACACGGCGTGGTGTTCTACGGCAGTGATGACGGCAAGATCGTCGCGCTGCGCAGCGATACCGGAAGTGCGCAATGGCAACAGGCGATCGCCAAGGGCGAAGGCCGCAGCGACATCGAAAAACTGGACGATGCCGACGATATCTTGCTCCTGGAGGGCGACACGCTGTACGCCACCGCTTATCACGGCCAGATTGCCTCGATTGACGCGCCTACCGGCAGGATCAACTGGAGCCATCCGTTCTCCAGCTACGTCGGCGTGGGTGCGGTCGGCAACCAGCTGGTCGGCGTGGACGACAAATCGCAGGTCTGGGCATTCGATGCTTCCAACGGCGCCGACATGTGGAAGCAGGATGGCCTCGAATATCGCTGGCTGACCGCGCCGGCCATTCAAGGCCATTACGCGGTGGTCGGCGATCTGCAAGGTTACGTGCACTGGCTGAACCTGAAGGACGGCAGCTTCGCCGCGCGCGAGCGCCTGTCCAGGGATGCGATCCGCGCACGTCCGTTGGTGGTGGGCGATACCGTGTTCGTGGAAGACGAAGCCGGAAACCTGGCCGCGTACCGTATCGCCACCACTCCTTGAGCCAACCGTGGCGACAGCGGAGATCCCTGAGTCATGTTGCCCGTTGTCGCCCTCGTCGGCCGCCCGAATGTCGGCAAATCCACGCTCTTCAACGCGCTGACGCGTTCGCGAGACGCGCTGGTCGCGGATCTGCCCGGCGTCACCCGCGATCGCCATTACGGCGTGTGCCGGCTCGGTGCGCGGCCGTTCGTGCTGGTTGATACCGGCGGGCTGTCCGGCGAGAACGTGGACATGGACGTGCTGACCGCACGCCAGGTGCGGCTCGCGATCGAGGAAGCGCAAGCCTGCGTGCTGCTGGTGGACGGGCGCGACGGCCTGCTGCCGCAGGACCGCGCGATCCTGGACGACCTGCGCCGTGCCGGCAAGCCGGTGGTGCTTGCGATCAACAAGACCGATGCCGTGGATCCGAACGCCGCGTTGGCGGAATTCGCATCCCTCGGGATTGCGTCCACCTTGCCGATCGCCGCTTCGCATGCGCGCGGCGTCGACGAGCTGGTCGCGCAGGTGCTGCCGCTGCTGCCGGCCGACGAAGAACCCGACGCCGATATCGAAGACGAAAGCACCGGCACGCGCGTGGCGATCATCGGTCGTCCCAACGTCGGCAAGTCCACGCTGGTGAATCGCCTGCTCGGCGAGGAACGCGTGGTCGTTTCCGATGTCGCCGGCACCACGCGCGATTCCATCCACGTGCCGCTGGAGCGCGACGGCCGCCGTTACACGCTCATCGATACCGCGGGGGTACGCCGCCGTGGCCGCGTCGAGGATGCGCTGGAGAAATTCAGCGTCATCAAGACGCTGCAATCCATCGCTGCATGCCAGGTCGCGATCGTGCTGCTGGATGCCAGCGAAGGCGTTTCCGAGCAGGACCTGAACCTGATCGGGCAGGTGCTTGATGCCGGCCGCGCACTGGTGATCGCCGCCAACAAGTGGGACGGGCTTTCCGCCTATGATCGCGATCGTTGCCGCGAAGGCCTCGACCGAAAGCTCGAATTCGTTTCCTGGGCCAGGCCGGTTTTCATTTCCGCCAGGCACGGCTCCGGCTTGCGCGAACTGATGCGCAGCGTGGATCGCGCGCACGTTTCCGCGACGCGCGAACTCAGCACCTCCGACCTGACCCGCACGCTGGAAAAAGCCCTGGCGTCGCACCAGCCACCGCTGGTGCGTGGACATTCACCGAAGCTCCGCTTCGCACATCCGGGCGGGCACAATCCGCCGACGATCGTGATCCACGGCACCCGCACCAGGCACATCGCCGACAGCTACCGGCGTTACCTCGAGAATTTCTTCCGCAGGCGCTACAAGCTGGAAGGCACGCCGATCCGCATCGAGTTCCGCGAAGGCGAGAATCCCTTCGCCGGCCGCCGCAACGTGCTCACCGAAAGCCAGCAGCGCAAGCGCCGGCGCATGATCCGGCACGTACGCAAGTAGGAGCCTGCTTGCAGGCGAACGGGACGATGATGGAGCCATCGCGCATTCTCGGAGTCGTTCTCGCCGGCGGCGAAGGGCGGCGCGTCAGCGGGCAGGACAAGGGACTATTGCCGCTGCATGGCAGGCCCATGATCGAGCGCGTGCTTTCGATCCTGCGCCCGCAATGCGATGAGGCGCTGATCGTCGCCAACCGCAACCAGGCCGATTACGGGCGCTACGCCCGGGTGATCGGGGACGAGGCCCCGGACCACGCCGGGCCGCTGGCGGGCATTGCGGCGACGCTGGCCCTGATCGCCGAGCGCGAGCCGCAGCAGTTCGGCGGCTTCGACTGGCTGCTGACCGCGCCGGTGGATTGTCCCGATTTTCCGCCAGATCTCTTCGCGCGTTTGCATACAGCGTTCCGGACCGCCCCCGATACGCTTTGCGCGTATGCCAGCCATGCGCACAAGCGGGAACCGTTGTTCGCCTTGTACCCGCTGGAATTCCGCGACAAGCTGGTGACTTCCGCGCGCGACGCCCTCGGCGTGCATGCTTCGCCATTGCGCTGGCACATGGAACTTGGGGCGGTCGCGGTGGATTTTTCCGATCGCGTCGAGGCCTTTCGCAATCTGAACACCATGGAAGAATTTCAGGATTACGAACGCATGCAACCATGAACGAGGCGCGTTATCCCACCCGCATTTCGTTGGAAGAAGCGCTGGAGATCGTGCGCATCCGCGGCGCGGAACACCGCTTGCCGGGCGAATCCGTGCAACTGGATGCCACCCAGGATCGTGTGCTGGCCGAAGACGTGCACGCGCCACATGACCTGCCGCCATTCGCCAATTCCGCGATGGACGGGTTCGCGCTGTGCGGTGCCGATCTGCCGGAGGAGAACGAGCGCGCTTTCGAACTGACGGCCGACGTGTTCGCCGGCGCGACTTCGGCGCCGCGGGTCGAGAACGGCCAGTGCGTGCGGATCACTACCGGCGCGCCGCTGCCTCCCGGCGCGGACACCGTGGTCATCAAGGAAAACGTGCGCGTCGAGGGGAACCAGGTATTCGTGAAATCTGGCGAGAAGCCCGGCGCCAACGTGCGCGCGGCAGGCGAGGATTTTGCGCAAGGCGACCTGGCACTGGAAACGGGGACGCGCCTGCGTGCGGCGCAGTTGGGCGTGCTCGCCGCGCTGGGCGTGGACTCCGTGCAGGTCCGGCGCAGGCCGCGCGTGGCTGTGATCGTCACCGGCGACGAACTGGTGCCTCCCGGACAGCCGCTGGGTTTCGGGCAGATCCATGAATCCAACGGCCGGTTGATTTCCACGCTGCTGCGAGAGGCCGGCGCGGAAGCCGTGTCACGCGTGTGCGTCCGCGACAATCCCGACGCGCTGCGCGTCGCGTTGCTGGATGCCGCAACGGATGCCGACCTGATCGTCAGCAGCGGCGGCGTGTCGGCGGGCGAGGCAGATCACTTGCCATCGCTTTTGCGACAGCTCGGCGAAATCCATTTCCACAAGGTGCGCATCAAACCGGGCATGCCGATCCTGTTCGGCGCGCTCGGTGCATCGCTGTATTTCGGGCTGCCTGGCAATCCGGTCTCCGCGGCGGTGACATTCCAGGTCTTCGTGCGCTTCGCCTTGCGCGCGATGCTGGGCGAATCTGGCCTCCCGCAAGTCCGCCATGCGCGTCTCACGGAACCTGTGCACAAGAAGCACGCACGCGCGGAACTGATGCGCTGCACCTTGAGCTGCGACTCGGATGGCGTGCTGTGGGCGACACCGCACGCAAAGCAGGGCTC
>DASSFA010000206.1:0-3574 GCA_035694895.1 Rhodanobacteraceae bacterium
CGCGATCGGCAGCGCGCTGGTGGAAGCCGCGCGCCACGTGATGCCGCGCCTGCCATTGAAAGTGGACGTGGTCGAGATCGGCGACTGCGCGGATCCGGCCGGCACCCTTTCCGACACCGCGCACGCGGCACGCGCGCTGGATGCCGGCGGCGGCGTGCTGGTGCTTTCCGACCTCTACGGCGCCACCCCCTGCAATGTCGCGCACAAGCTGGGCGGCCTCGGCGTGCGTGCGCGCTGCGTCTCCGGCCTGAACCTGCCGATGCTGTTGCGCGTGCTGAATTACGCAGACAAACCGCTGGACGAGCTGGCCGAAGTCGCCGCCAGCGGCGGTCGCGGCGGGATATTCATTGACAAGGCCTGAGCGGTCAGCGGTCAGCGGTCAGCGGTCAGCGGTCAGCGGTCAGCGGTCAGCGGCAAGAGCTTAAAAGCTCGAGCTTTTGCCGCTCACCGCTCACCGTTCACTGCTGGCGTTTGATACCGTAGCGTTCCAGCCTCGCCATGGAACCCGCGCATGCAGGAGCGCCCCATCACCGTCAGCAACAAGCTCGGCCTGCACGCGCGTGCATCCGCCAAGCTGGTGCAACGGGTGCAAGGCTTCCGTTCGCAGGTCTGGCTGATCCACGGCACGCGCGAGGTCAACGCCAAGAGCATCATGGGCGTGATGATGCTGGCCGCCGGCATCGGCACGGCGCTGGTCATCCGCGCGGACGGTCCGGACGAAGCCGAGGCGGTCCAGGCCGTGGCGGAACTGTTTGACCGCAAGTTCGACGAGGGCGCATGAGGCGCGTGCTCGCCGGCGTGGTCGCGGCCTCCGGGATGGCACTGGGGCGGGCGCGGCTGGAGCAGCCGGCGCGTTTCACCATCGATACGTCCCTGCTCTCGGAAAGCGAGATCGAAACCGAGGTCACGCGGCTGGAGCGCGCGATCGAAACCGCGCAGGCGGAACTGACGGAATTGCGCGGCAAGCTGCGCGGCGCGCTGGCTCGCGAAGTCGGCGAATTCATCGATGCGCATTCGCTGCTGCTGCACGACGCGGAACTGGTCAGCGGCCTGCGCGGACTGATCCGCAAGGGCCGCTACCGCGCGGGCGCCGCGTTGAAAGCGCAGCGCGACCGTCTGGTCGCGGTATTCGATGCGATGGATGACCCGTACCTGCGCAGCCGCCGCGAAGACGTGGACCACGTGATCGCGCGCGTGCAATCCGCGCTCGCGCGCCAGGCCAGCAGCGAGGAGAAGAAGCTCGCCTCGCGCGTGGGCGAAATCCTGGTCGCGGACAATGTCGCGCCGGGCGAACTCGCGCATCTATCCGACCACGGCATCCTCGGCGTGGTGTCGGGTTCCGGCAGCACGTATTCGCACAGCGCGATCCTGGCGCGCAGCATGCGTCTGCCGATGCTTGTCGGCGTGCACAACGCCCTCGCCGACCTGCGCGACGGCGACCTGGTGCTGGTGGACGGCGAACGCGGCGAAGCAGTGGTGCATCCCACCGCACAGGACCTGACCCGCTACCGGAACTGGCAGCGCGAAGCCGCGCGCGAAGGCCGTAGGCTTGCGCAACTGGCGCAGGCGCGCACGCTCACCGCCGACGGTCGCGAACTGCGGCTGTTCGTCAATGCGGAATTGCCGGCCGAAATCGCGCAGGCGCGTGCGCTCGGCGCAAACGGCATCGGCCTTTATCGCTCCGAATTCCTTTTTCTCAAGCGCGATCGCTTGCCGAGCGAGGAGGAACAGTTCGAAGCCTATCGCGACGCCGTGCTCGGCATGGGCGGATTGCCGGTGACGTTCCGCACGTTGGACCTCGGCGCCGACAAGGCCGACGGCACCGGGCTGAGCTTGAGCGCGGAGCCCAATCCGGCGCTCGGCGTTCGCGGGGTGCGGCTGTCGCTGCGCAGGCCCGCGGTGTTCGCGATGCAACTGCGCGCCATCCTGCGCGCAGCCTGCTACGGGCCGGTGCGCATCCTGGTGCCGATGGTGACCGACGCGAGCGAAATTTCGTCGGTGCGCACGCTGGTGAACCACTGCGCACGCGACCTGCGCACCGAGGGCCACGAGATCCCGGACCAGTTCGAGATCGGCGCGATGGTGGAAGTGCCGGCCGCGGCGATCGGGGTGCGCACGTTGTTGACGGTTTGCGACTTCCTGGCGATCGGCACCAACGATCTCGCGCAATACGTTCTTGCTGCCGACCGCAACAACGATTCACTGGGGCAGCTTTACGACCCGCTGCATCCGGCGCTGCTGCGGCTGCTCGCGCGCGTGATCCGTGCCGGCCGCCGCGCGAACAAGCCGGTGAGCCTGTGCGGCGAGATCGCCGGCGATCCGGCGTTCGCACGACTGCTCGTCGCGCTCGGCCTGGACGACTTCAGCATGCACCCGGGCCGCATCCTGGCCATGCGCGATGCGCTGGCGCGCTGCGACAGCGCCGCGTTGCACGCATTGGCTCCGCGCCTGCTGCACTCGGGCTCACGCGACGAGGTGGCGGAGTTGTTGAAATAGCCTGTGCTTCGCGCACGACCTCGCACGAGGGCTTTTGTAGGGCGGGTTTCAACCCGCCGCTTCTGGGTTGGACGATGGCGGGTCAAGACCCGCCTGGGACTTCGCTTCCCGCTCCGCGACGGTCAGCGCCACCTTGTCGCGCAGGTACACCGGCAGCGCCTGTTCCGGCGGCAACGCCTCGCCGGCTTCGAATAGCGGAAGCGCAAGCCGCGCGACATCCCGTGCCTGCGGGAACGCATCACCCTTTGCCGACACCGGCTCGCCCGGCAGCCGCGTCCGCAGCGCATCGCGATATGCATCCCAGCCGCTGCCGATCACATTCCAGCTCTTTGTCCCGGGCAATGCCAAGTCTTCCGCGCGCGCAACGCGTTCTTCGTCGAGCGCCCGCGCAACCCCGTCCGCATCGAAACGAAACGCGCACGCATACACCTCGCCCATGCGCGCGTCCATCACCGCGAGCGTGGCCTGCGCGTCGCGCGGCGCCTGCATCGCCAACGCAGCCAGCGAGGAAACCGTCACCACGGGAAGATCCAGCGCAAATGCCAGGCCCTGCGCGACGGAGATCGCCAGCCGCACGCCGGTGAACGCGCCCGGCCCGCGCCCGACCGCAATGCCGTCCAGTTGCGCACGCTTCAATCCCGCCTCGGCGAGCAGCGATTCCGCCATCGGCAGCACCAGTTCCGCATGCCGGCGCGGCGCCAGCTCGCTGCGCTCGATCAGCGCGCCGCCATGCAGCAGCGCGACCGAGCAGCATTCGGTGGAGGTTTCGATCGCAAGCAGGTTCATGCCGGCATTGTCTCAGACGGCGGCTGCCACAGCTCGATGCGCGTGCCTTCCGGATCCACGATCCAGCCGAAACGGCCGTTCTCGTCCGCCTGCACTTTCGGATCCACTTCCACGCCGGCCGCGCGCAATCTCGCGAGCAATCCGTCCAGGTCATCCACGCGGAAGTTGAGCATGAAGTCTTTCGAGCTCGGCGCGAAGTGATTCGTTTCTGCATCGAACGGAACCCACAACGTGCAACCCGGCCGCGATGCGTCCTCTTCGAACATCGCGCCAAAGCTGCCGACCTGCATGC
>DASSFA010000207.1:0-2379 GCA_035694895.1 Rhodanobacteraceae bacterium
TCGCCGCCTTCGTGCGGCACCTTGAGTCCCGCCGATTGCGCCAGTTCCTCGACTGCGTCCGGGAATTCCAGCCGCTCGTAATCCATCAGGAACTTGATCGCGCTGCCGTGCGCGCCGCAGCCGAAGCGGTGGAAGAACTGCTTGGTCGGGCTGACGTAGAACGAGGGTGAGCGTTCGTCGTGGAAGGGACAGCGCGCGGTCCATTCGCGCCCGGCCTTCTTCAGCGGCACGCGCCGCTCGACCACCTCGACGATGTCGACGCGGGCCAGCAGTTCGTCAATGAAGCGTTCGGGGATGCGGCCGGGCATGGCCGGCTAGTTTAGCCGGCCATGCCAGGGCCGGGGCTCTCGCCACCTGGGAACCTCTGGAGAAGCGTCGCGAGCGAAGGCAGATTGCGCGTCGCCGGAGCGCAGGAAGCGGAGTGTACGCGTTGGTACATGAGCATTCCGAGCACCGCCGGCGCGCAAGATGCCGAGCGCAGCAGCTTATGCAGAGGTTCCCTAAGTGGCCCAGTGGAACACGCCCACTATCGCGAGGATCACGAGGATGAACAGGATCAGGAAGATCACGAACAGGATCTTCGCCAGCGTTGCGGCGACACCCTCGATGCGGGTGAAACCCAGACCGCCCGCAATCAGCGCGATGATGGCGCAGATGACGGCCCACCACAGCAGATGACCCATGACACGCTCCTTGTCGGGACGTCCCGTTGGACGCACACAGATTGTGAGCTGCCGATGTGTAGAGCCGGTGTGTGCGCGCGTCAGCCCGCCCGTTGCGGTTCAGGCAGGCGCGTATGGGCCGGCGGGGTGCGGTCCAGGAAGCCGAGGCCGTGGCAATACGGCATCACGTGCACGCCCTTGGCGCGTTGCTCTTCGCGGATGGAATCGCGCAACTCGACCATCTTCGTCCAGTGCACCTTGGGCCGGTAGTGGTGCTCGGCGTGGAAGCCGTTGTAGAGCCAGGTCCAGTTGTAGACCTTGTTGTAGGTGCTGACGCCCCAGGCGATCGGCTGGTCCGGGTTGCCCTTGTAGTGTTCGTAATAGCCGTTCAGCGACGACAGCGAGTGGCCGAGGTAGTAGAACGGCACCATGATCAGGAATGCGCGCCAGTCGTAGACCAGGCAGGCGAGGTAGATCACGACGACCGTGGCGATCTCGATGCGGATCCAGCGCGCCAGGTGCGGCCATTTGCCCTTGACCCGCGTGTAGCACTCGCCGATGTCATCGCGGAAGTACGAGTAGAACGTGTACGTCCACGGGCTCTCCGGCTTGCCGTCCTTGCCGTGCCGGTAGATCGAGAGCGGATCGATCGTGGTGCCGTTGGCGCCGATGCGGTCCATGTTGCCGACGTGATGGCGCAGATGGACGTGCTTGTAGAACTCCTGGCTGAAACCGATCGAGAGCGAGAACAGGAAGCTGAAGAACAGGTTCAGCGGTTCCCACACGAAGAACGGGTTGTGGATGAAATTGTGGCTGGTCGAGTTGATCGCCCAGGAGATCGAAATCGAGTACAGCAGCGCGCAGGGAATCCACACCGCCCATGGCGTGTGGTGGAACCCGAAGAACAGCCAGGCGACGAACGCCGCATGGCCGAGCACCATCAGTGTCGGGATGGCGTCCCAGCCGGTGTAGGCGAAAAATCGGTGTTGCGGTTTGGCTGTAGCGGTGTTCATCGGGAAAGGCGCAATGACGCGAATGGCTGCGTCATTTCATTTTAGGAGGTTTGGCGAGCGGCTGCGCAAAGCGTGCGCAAAGCCGATGACGCTAGGCTGCCGGCGCGGGCTTTCCGCGGGCTTTCGCCGGCGTTGCCATGTCCGCACTGTTCAGCCGTTACACTGCCGCGGACATGAACCGGTTTCGCCTCAACCATCATGCAATCGTGCGCCTGCTGCTCGCGACGGCATGCAGCGGTGCGCTCGCTGCCTGTGCCACGGTGAAAGTGCCGCCCTTGCCGCGCGGCGATCTGCCTGCGGCCTGGCGCAATGCGCCGCCGGGCGTGGCCGCTCCCGCGCCGGACCTGCGCGGCTGGTGGAAGGCGTTCGACGATCCGCAGCTGAACGCACTGGTGGATCGGGCCCTGACCGACAACCTCGACGTGCAACAGGCAGCCTTGCGCTTGCGTGCGGCACGCGCGCTGGAGCGCAAGTCGCGCACCGAGTTCCTGCCCAGGCTCGCATTCCAGACCATCGAGGAGCCCAACCCGCAGAACACCGCGAGCTACTTCCAGGCCGGTTTCGATTCCACATGGGAGCTCGGGCTGTTCGGCCGCGCGGAGGCCACGCGGCACATCGCCGCCGCGGAGGTCGGCGCCGCGGCCGAGGAGCTCCAATCGGCGCGCGTGTCGCTGGTCGCCGAAGTGGTTCGTGCGTACCTGCAG
>DASSFA010000208.1:0-9121 GCA_035694895.1 Rhodanobacteraceae bacterium
GAGTTCGGCCTGGTCGGCGTGTTGCTGCTGCTCGCACTGTACGCGTTCATCGTCGGCCGCTGCCTGTGGATCGCGGCAAACGCGCGCGACACCTATTCGCGCCTGCTGGCCGGTGCGATCGGCATGAGCTTCTTCGTCTACGTGATGGTCAACGGCGGCATGATCACCGGCCTCCTGCCCGTAGTCGGTGTGCCGCTGCCGCTGATCTCCTACGGCGGCACCTCGGCGGTCACCCTGCTGTGCGGATTCGGCGTGCTAATGTCCATCCATGGGCATCGGAAGTTGACGGGGTGACGCGGCGCGTCGGTGCCCCGAGTGTCACGGCTGCCGCGTTTCCCATCTCCCGCTTGCGGGAGGGGGAAAACCAAGTGCGTCAGCACTTGGCAGGGTGAGGGGAACACTTGCCCGAGGTAGCCGAAGTACGACATCCATGTCTTTTTCGGCGCCGTCCCACGGCGCGGGTTACTTTCCTTTCGGGGAAAGTAACCAAAGCCAATGGCGCCGGGCATGACGGTCTCGCCAACATCCGGTTGGCTCGACTCCGCTGCGCTTCTCGCGCCAAGCGGGCCGGCGCGAACTCGCACATCCCTGTGCTCGGACATCGCGCCGTGCTCCCGCCTGGCGCTGCGATGCTCGCCGCCATGCGACGGCGCCGGAATGCTCACTTCGACACGGCCATCCATGGCCTGCGCTTTTGGCACCACCCGGCTCCTCGGCTCCGAAGACGCTCTTTCGCCTGCTCGCAGGCGATCTTCGTTCGCGAGAACGTAATTGCCCAGGAGGTCGGAGGGCTACGGATTGAGTGCGCGCGCCATTGAACAATCCAGCACGCGTGCTAGTCTCTGCCGGCATGATCCGGCTCTCGTTTTTGCTCGTCCCGTTGTTGCTCCTGTCTTGCGTAGCCTACGCGCAGCAGCCGGTTTCGACAGTGCGCCCCGAAGTGCATCCGGGCGAGGCGGCGCTGGTCGCGGAAGTCGCGGCGGACACCGGCAAGGATCCGGTCGCGTTGACGAAGCTGCTGGACGGTGCACGCTACCAGCAGGGCATCATCGATACGATGACGCGGCCGGCGGAGTCGAAGCCGTGGAGCGAGTACCGGCCGATCTTCCTCAACCCTGCGCGGGTTGATGGCGGCATCGCCTTCTACAACGAGCACCGCGCGTTGCTGGATCGCATCGCTGCACAGTACGGCGTGCCCGCGCCGATCATCGTCGCGATCCTCGGCGTCGAAACCAATTACGGAAGGATCACCGGCCACTACCGCGTGCTGGATGCGCTGGTCACGCTCGCGTTCCACTATCCGCCGCGGGCGGCGTATTTCCGCAGCGAACTGAAGGCACTGCTGGAACTGCCGGCCGACAAGCTCGCCGGTCCGCTCGACACGTTGCAGGGCTCCTATGCCGGCGCGCAGGGCTGGGGCCAGTTCATGCCTTCCAGCATCCGCGACTACGCGGTGGACGAGGATGGCGACGGTCGCATCGACCTGATGAACTCGCTGCCGGACATCGTCGCCAGCGTGGCGAATTATTTCGCCCGGCATGGTTGGGCATCCGGCACGCCGGTCGCCTTGCGCGCGCTGCAGGGCGCGGCGCCCGATCCCGTGCCCGAATACGCGGGCGCGCCGCCTGAAGCACCGGTGGAGCAGTTCACCGCCGCCGGTTATGCGCCGAGCACGGCGGTGAATCCGGGTCTGCCCGCGAGCCTGCTGACGCTGCAGGGCGATGCCGGCGCGGAATACTGGCTCACGTTCCAGAACTTCTACGTGATCACCCGCTACAACAAGAGTCCGCGCTACGCCATGGCGGTGATGCAACTGGCGCAAGAAATCGAACAAGGTGCGACGCAGCCGATGGAGACGGCGACGGCGGAAGTGGCGCGATGAGTGCGCGTGCGGCGCGGCTCGCGTTGCTCGTGTTTCTTTGCGGAATGCTCGCCGCCTGCGGTACCTCCCCCACTCGTGAGCGCACGCAAAGCTCTTCGCCCGGCGCTTCCGGCGGTACGCAATCCCCGCCGGATGAAATCCACGACGACGTGGAATTGCCGCAGTCTCGCCGCTACCGGCAGCAGGACGATTCCACGCCCGATGGCGCGGGCATCGACATCGCCTCGCTGCCCGAGCCGGTGCCGAAGGCCGAACCGCGTGCGCGTTACGGCAACAAGTCGCCCTACAGCGTGCGCGGGCGCACCTATTACGTGCTGCCGACCGCGGCCGGCTACGACGAACGCGGCATCGCTTCCTATTACGGCACCAAGTTCCACGGCTACATGACCAGCGACTTCGAGAAGTACGACATGTACGCCTTCAGCGCGGCCAGCAAGGTGCTGCCGCTGCCGAGCTATGCGCGCGTCACCAACCTCGAGACTGGCAAAAGCGTGATCGTGCGCATCAACGACCGCGGCCCGTTCGCGGAGAATCGGATCATCGACCTGTCCTACGCCGCCGCCGTGCGGATCGGCATCTGGCCCAAGGGCACGGGCCTGGTGGAGGTGCAGGGCATAGACCCCGCGCGCTGGAACCGGGAACCTGAGCTGCCGGCCACGGTCACAGCGCAGAAGGGCGGCGCACCGAAGCTGTACCTGCAGGTTGGCGCGTTCGGTGATCCGGTCAATGCCGAAAGGTTGGCGCAACGATTGCGCGGGCAGGATGTCGGCGCCGTGCGCGTGGTGGATGCGCAGGTCGGCGGAAGGAACCTCAAGCGCGTGCAGATCGGTCCGCTGGCCGATGTGGATGCGGCCGACCGCGTCACGGAAAAAATCGAGGCACTCGGTTTGCCCCACGCGCAGGTCGCAGTACAGTAGGCGCTTTTCGTAGGAGCGCGCCTGCGCGCGACAGGAAGTCGGGCAAGCAACCTCCATGGTGCCGGGCGCCGGCCCGGCCATCCCTAGCCGTTCGCTCAGCAGGCTCCTACATGCACCGGAACCACGAATGAAACTTCTGCGTCACCTTCTGATCCTTTCCGCATTCGCCTTCTCGGGTGTCGTCCTCGCGCAGGCGCTGCCGCCCAAGCCCGGCACGCAGTTGCCGCCCAGGCCGACCGCGATTCCGATCCCGCAGGCGCCGATCCCGCCGCCGCCGACCTTTGACGCACACAGTTGGGTGCTGATGGATTACGCCACCGGGCAGATCCTGGCCTCAAGCAACCCGGACCAGCGCGAAGAGCCGGCCTCGCTCACCAAGATCATGACCGACTATGTGGTGTCGGCCGAGATCACCGCGGGCAAGGTGCACATGGACGATCCGGTGTTCATCAGCGAGCACGCCTGGAAGGCCGGCGGCGCCGGCACCGACGGCTCCACCAGCTTCCTCGCGGTGAATTCCAAGGTGCCGCTGAAGGACCTGCTGTACGGCATGATCATCCAGTCCGGCAACGATGCCGCGATCGCGCTGGCCGAACACGTCGCCGGTTCCGAAGACACCTTCGCCGCGCTGATGAACGCCTACGCGCAGCGGCTGGGCATGACCAACACGCATTTCGTCAATGCGTCGGGTTACCCCGCCAAGGACCACTACAGCACGGCGCGCGACATCGCGATCCTCTCGCGCGCGCTGATCCACGATTTCCCGGACGACTACAAGATTTCCGCGATCAAGGATTTCCAGTGGAACGGGATCACCCAGCACAATCGGAACACACTGCTGTGGCGCGATTCCACGGTGGACGGCATCAAGACCGGCCATACAGCCGAGGCGGGTTTCTGCCTCGCGGCATCGGCCAAGCGCGGCGACGCGCGCATGATCGCGGTGGTGATGGGCGCGCCGACCGACCGCGCGCGCGCGGATGATGCGGAAGCGCTGCTGGAATACGGCTTCCGCTTCTACGAAACCCATGACCTGTATGCGAGCGGCAAGCCGCTGGCCACGCCGCGGCTGTGGAAGGGAGAAACCAACACCCTGCCGCTGGGCCTGGCTTCCGACGCGATCGTCACGATCCCGCGCGGCAAGTACGGCGAATTGAAAGCCACGCTGGACATGCCCGCGCGCCTGGTCGCGCCATTCAAGCAGGGCCAGCAGGTCGGCGCGCTGCATGTCACGCTGGACGGCAAGAGCGTGCTGGATGCGCCGCTGGTGGTATTGCAGGATGCGCCGCAGGGCGGCTTCTTCAAGCGCCTGTGGGACGCGATCCTGCTCTGGTTCCACGGCAAGGGCACGGGCACCACCACCACCAACGCGCCGAGCGTGACGGTGGCGCAACCGACGCCGGTGGGGCCGGATACGCACTGATCGATGCGCTGCTCGCGGCGTGCCGCGAGCAGCATCGAGGCTCGAGGAAGATGCGAGGCTTGGGCGACATCCAGCCAAGGAGCTCTTTGCTTGGACGCATGCCGGGGCTTGTTTTCGAAAGCGTGAGCCGGCAATAACGAAACATGCGCGATCATGGGGCCTCGTGCATGGACGCAAGGCAGGATCAATGTGATGCGTGATCTGGAAAACATCCAACCATCGGAAGGCCAGGGCTTCCAGTTCCCGGGCAGTTTCGAAATCACGGCGATGGGCAACGCCGGCGCCAACCTGCGCGAGCGGGTGCCGGAGATCCTGCGCGGCCTGGGTCTTTCCGTACTGCAAGCCAGCGTGCGCGAGCGGCCCTCGCGCGAGGGCAATTACGTGGCGGTGACCACTACCTTCACCTGTCCGAGCCGCGAAAAATACGACGCCGCCCATGCGGCGCTGCGGGCCGATCCGGATATCCGGTATACGTTGTAGGGAGACGAGAAGAGGGAGGCGGGAGACGTGCTGCAGGTCGGCGGACATTGCAAACTTGCTGCCTGCCCGCATCTCTTCCGGATGCCCTCTCCGCACAAGTGAGTGCCGTGAACGTCTCCCGTCTCCCGTCTCCCGTCTCGCATCCTTTGCTCGTCCGCCACCTCGGCCGCCGGCCCTACACGCCCGTCTGGCAGGCCATGCGTGCCTTCACCGATGCGCGCGGTGCGGACACCCCGGACGAGCTGTGGCTGCTGGAGCACGATCCCGTGTTCACGCTGGGCCAGGCGGGCAGGATGGAGCACGTGCTGGCGCCCGGCGACATCCCGGTGATCCCGGTGGATCGTGGCGGGCAGGTGACCTACCACGGTCCCGGCCAGATCGTGGCCTACCCGTTGCTGGACCTGCGCCGGCTCGGGATCGGCGTGCGCGACCTGGTCCGCCGGATCGAGCAGGTCATCATCGATACGCTGGCGCACTGGAATATCGTGGCCGTGCGCCGGGAAGGCGCGCCGGGGGTGTACGTCAACGACGCAAAGATCGCGGCTCTGGGACTGAGGGTGCGCCGCGGCTGCACCTTCCACGGCCTGGCTTTCAACATCAACATGGACCTGGAGCCGTTCCGGCGCATCAATCCCTGCGGCTACCAGGGCTTGCAGGTCACGCAGGTGGTAGACTTGGGCGGTGCATCTCAGCTCGCGCAGGTCGAGGACGTGCTGGTGACGGAACTGTGCCGTCAGTTCGGCCTCGAGGCGCGCGCGGTTGAACCTGTGTTGCCTCCCATTGTCGAACCAAGTCTTGCAATCCTCCGTGATTGCGAAGATCAAACAGCGGGCATCCCTGTCCGCACTTTTTAAACGGGCGATCCCCGCGAGGGTCGTCGCGTGAGCGCATGAGCGAATCCAATCCCACCCGCATTCCCATCATCATCGCTGGCGAGAAGCTCGCGGGCGAGGACAAGATCGCGCGCAACCGCGCCCAGTTCGACGCAGGTGCGCCGACATTGCGCAAGCCGTCGTGGATCCGCGTGCGACTGCCGCAAGGCAACGCGGTGCAGCAGTTGAAGGCGAAGCTGCGTGCCAATGCGCTCGTCACGGTCTGCGAAGAAGCTTCGTGTCCGAACATCCACGAGTGCTTCAGCAAGGGCACCGCCACCTTCATGATCCTGGGCGAGGTCTGCACGCGCCGCTGCTCGTTCTGCGACGTCGCGCACGGGCGGCCCAAACCGCCCGATCCGCTGGAGCCGGTCCGGCTTGCGCACACCATCCGCGACATGGGATTGCGCTATGTCGTGATCACCTCGGTGGATCGCGATGACCTGCGCGACGGCGGCGCGGCGCATTTCGCGGCGTGCATCCGCATGGCCCGGCAGGAAAGCCCCAGGCTCAGGATCGAGATCCTGACGCCGGATTTCCGCGGCAAGGGCCGCATGGAACGCGCGCTGGAAGCGCTCAGCGCAGATCCGCCGGATGTGTTCAACCACAACCTTGAGACGGTGCGCGAGCTGTACCGCGAGGTGCGCCCGGGCGCGGACTACGACTGGTCGCTGCAGTTGCTGCGCGCGTTCAAGGCGCAGCATCCGGACATTCCGACCAAGTCCGGCATCATGCTGGGCCTGGGCGAAACGAAGGAGCAGGTGCTCGGGGCGCTGCGCGATTTACGCGCGCATGACGTGGACATGATTACGATCGGCCAGTATCTGCAACCCTCGCCGCACCACCATCCGGTGCTGCGCTACTGGACTCCGCAGGAATTCGACGAGCTGCGCGACGCGGGCATGGCGATGGGGTTCACCCACGTCGCTTCCGGTCCGCTGGTGCGCTCTTCCTATCACGCGGACCAACAGGCACACGACGCCGGCTTCGTCGGGGAAGTCGCGTAAGTTTTCCCAGAGAGAGTTATGACCAAGCGCCTACTGTTGATTGCGATGCTGTGCCTGAGCGTGCTCGGCATGGCGCACGCGGACGAGTCCTGCCCGGCCAGTGCGGCCAGCACCGCCGCGATCGCGCCGCCGCCGCCGACCGACGTCATCACCCAGGCGCCGGTGCTGAAACCCACCGCCGATCAGGCCGAAGCCGGCATCCTCGCCGCGCGCTTGCTGACGCGCTTCCATTACGAGGCGCTGCCGCTCGACGACGCGATGTCGCGCAAGATCTTCAAGGGCTACTTCGACGCGCTTGATGGGGACCATCTGTTTTTCACGCAGGCCGACATCGATCACTTCGGTCCCGATCGCACCAAGCTGGACGATGCGATCTGGAACGGCGATCTCTCCATTCCGTACGCGATCTTCAATCTCTACGAAAAGCGCGCCGGCGAGCGCACGCAGTTCGCGCTTGACCAGTTGAAGAAGGGCTTCGACCTCAACATCGACGAGAGCTACAGGCCTGACCGCGACAAGGCCCCGTGGGCCAAGGACACCGCCGCGCTCAACGACCTCTGGCGCAAGCGGGTCAAGAACGACTGGATCCGCCTGAAGCTGGCCGGCCAGAACGACGACGAGATCCGCAAGACGCTGTCCAAGCGCTACAGCAATTTCCTGGACCGCGTGCACCAGCTCGATTCCCAGGACGTGTTCCAGACCTTCATGAACGCGTACGCGATGGCGATCGACCCGCACAGCAATTACTTCGGGCCGCGCGCTTCCGCCAACTTCGACATCGCCATGAAGCTCTCGCTGGACGGCATCGGCGCGGTGCTGGAGCAGCACGAGGATTACACCCTGATCCGCGAGATGGTGCCGGGCGGGCCCGCGGCTTCGTCCGGCAAGCTGGCCGTAGGCGACAAGATCGTCGGCGTCGGCCAGGGCGCATGCGGACCGATCACCGACGTGGTCGGCTGGCGCATCGATGACGTGGTGGACAAGATCCGCGGCCCCAAGGGCAGCACGGTGCGGCTGGAAGTGATGCCCGCCGAAGGCGGCCAGGACGCCAAGCACGTGGTGGTCACGCTGGTGCGCAAGAAGGTGACCATCGCCGAACAGGCTGCCAAGAAATCCATCATCACGATCCAGGACGGCGGCGTTACCCATCGCATCGGCGTGATCACGCTGCCGACCTTCTACGAGGACTTCGAGGCGCGCCGCCGCGGCGATCCCGATTACAAGAGCGCCACGCGCGATGTCGCCAAGCTGCTCGGCGAGCTGAAAGCCGAAAAGGTGGACGGCATCGTGATGGACGTGCGTGACAACGGTGGCGGCTCGCTGGCCGAAGCCACCGAACTCACCGGGCTGTTCATCAACAAGGGCCCGGTGGTGCAGGTGCGTGATGCGCGCGGCCACGTCGAGGAACAGACCGACTCCGATCCGGGCATGGTCTGGAGCGGTCCGCTGGCGGTGCTGGTGAACCGCGGCTCGGCATCCGCGACGGAGATCTTCGCCGCCGCGATCCAGGATTACGGCCGCGGCGTGATCATCGGCGAGCAGACCTTCGGCAAGGGCACGGTGCAGAACCTCACCGATCTGGACCAGCTCGCCCAGAACGAGAAGCCGACCTTCGGCGAATTGAAAATGACGATCGCGGAGTTCTTCCGCATCGACGGCGGTTCCACCCAGTTGCACGGGGTGACGCCGGACATCCTGTTCCCGCACAGCGTGGATTTCGCCGACTTCGGCGAATCCAGCTACGACAATGCGCTGCCGTGGACGCAGATTGCGCCGGCGACTTACAAGCCGGTGGCGAACCTGAAGCCGCTGGTGCCGTTGCTCACGCAGATGCACGACAAGCGCGCGGCGAAGGATCCGTCCTGGCAATTGCTGCTGGACGAGCTGGCCGCCGCGCGCAAGCTGCACGACGAGAAGACCATCTCGCTCGACTACGCGGTGCGCGATGCCGAGCGCAAGAAACTCGACGCCCAGGAAGCGGCGTTCAAGGCGCGCCGCCAGGCGCTAGGCGATGCCTCGGCCGCCAACCTGCATCCGGACGATGGCTTGCAGCCGGGCGAGCGCAACATCCAGACCGACCTCGCGCGCGAGAAGGCTGCCAAGAACGCCAAGGACACCGAACTCGAGGAAGCCGCGCATATCCTCGCCGATGAAGTGCACCTGATCCGTGGCAACACCAAGCTCGCATCCGAAGTGCTGCCGTACAAGGGCGCGCTCAACGGAGTCGCCGATTCGGAGTGACGTCCCCTCTCCCGCTTGCGGGTAAGCCGGCGCAGCCGAGGCCTTGAATGGCATCGGCTGCGCCGGCGAACGCACGAGGCAGGATGCCGAGGGCCGGGTTGCTTGGCGAGCGCTGGACGCGCGAGCCTGGCAACGGAAGCCAAGTGCGACAGCACTTGGCAGGTGAGGCGGACACTTGCGAGCACTTCGCGGGTCTGGATTCGGCCATCCATGGCCTGCTGTTCGGCGTAGCCGCGGATCAGCCTTCCGAATACCGCTCCCGCAGGAACGCGAAGAACGCGCGCAGGCTTTGCGCTTCG
>DASSFA010000209.1:0-2924 GCA_035694895.1 Rhodanobacteraceae bacterium
CGCCTGCCAGTTCCACGAGGGCTTGCCGACCTCGGTCGCCAGCTCGGCGATCGCGCGGATCGCGGCCTGCATTTCCTTGTGGCCGAACGTCACCGCGCCCAGCATCACGTCTTCGGAGAGCAGCTTGGCTTCGGATTCCACCATCAGCACGGCGTTGCCGGTACCGGCGACCACGAGGTCCAGCGCGGAATCCTTCAGCTGCGTCTTGGTCGGATTCAGCACGTACTGGCCGTTGACGTAACCGACGCGCGCGGCGCCGATGGGGCCCTTGAACGGAATGCCGGCCAGGGAAAGCGCGGCCGAAGCGCCGATCATCGCGGGGATGTCGCCGTCCACTTCCGGGTTCAGGGACAGGACAGTGGCGATGACCTGCACCTCGTTCTTGTATTCCTCGGGGAACAGCGGGCGCACCGGACGGTCGATCAGGCGCGAGGTGAGGGTTTCCTTCTCGGTCGGGCGCCCCTCGCGCTTGAAGAAGCCGCCTGGAATGCGGCCGGCGGAGTAGAACTTTTCCTGGTAGTCCACGGTGAGCGGGAAGAAGTCCTGCCCTTCGCGTGGCTTCGCGGCGGCGACCGCGGTGACCAGCACCACGGTGCCGTCCATGCTGACCATCACCGAGCCGGAAGCCTGTTTGGCGATTTCGCCGGTCTCCAGCGTGACTTCGTGCTGGCCGTATTGAACCTTCTTTGTGATTTTGGCCACGAGGCTTATCTCCTCAGGCCGAGCTTGCCGATCAGCGCCTGATAACGCCCGCTGTCCTTGGCCTTGAGGTAATTCAGGAGACGGCGGCGATGGTTCACCATCTTCAGCAGGCCGCGGCGCGAGTGGTGGTCCTGCTTGTGCGTGGCGAAGTGCTGGGAGAGGTGATCGATGCGCGCGGAAAGCAGCGCGATCTGCACTTCCGGCGAGCCGGTGTCGGTCGGCGCGCGGCGGAAATCCGCGATGACCTGGTTGGTTTGTTCGGTGGAAAGCGACATGGATTTTGCGTCCTGATGGATCGGCGCGAGGCTTGTGTAACGGGATTTGTCGCGCGTTCGTCCATGAATGCGAAGATCAGAAAAGCAGCCGTCCATGACCGCACTGTTCGATAAACACCGTTACACAAGCCGCCGCCGTGGTGGAAGTCAGCGGTTGTGAAAACCGCAATGGAGCGTTTGTGAAGCCGGATATTCTAACCGGGACAAACGCTTGGCAACAAGTTGCTCACGCGGGCGTGGAAAAGCCCCGCAACACCCGCGCCTCCCGGCCATCCGCCTCGACCAGTGCCAGCAGCCGGCCATGCGACGATCGGGCGCGGTAAAGGCCGGGCGCGGCCTGCGTGGCGATCCGCCGGCCGTGCGCAAGCGCATCCAGATCCGCCGGGCTTGCAGGCAGCACCGGCCAGTCGGCCAGCCCGGCTTCCAGCGGCAGAAGGCATTCATCCAGGCCTGCCGTGCCTTTTTCCGCCAGAATGTCTTCCAATTGCACCGGCGTGAACATGCGCGGCCGCCTGAACGGCTCGACCCAGACTCTCCGCAACGCGGTCAGGTGCGCACCGCAGCCGAAGGCCTCGCCGAGGTCCCGCACCAGCGCGCGGATGTAAGTACCGGAGCCGCACTCGACATGCAGCCGCAGGCTGTCAGGGCCCGGGCGGTCGACCAGTTCGAACCGATGGATCTCCACCTCGCGCGGCGGTGCGGTGACTTCCTCGCCACGGCGCGCGCGTTTGTACAGCGCGACACCCTGCTGCTTCAGCGCGGAATACACCGGCGGAACCTGGGTGATGCGGCCGGTGAGCTTCGCGAGCTGCGCGCGGATGACTTCGTCGTCGAGCGCCGGAACTTCGCGTTCGCGCACCAGCGCGCCTTCTGCATCATCGGTATCCGTGGTGATCCCGAGCCGGCACTCCGCCTCGTAGGCCTTGCGGGAACCGAGCAGGTAACCGGCGATCTTGGTCGCCTCGCCGAAGCAGACCGGCAGCAAGCCCGTTGCCAGCGGATCGAGGCTGCCGGTGTGTCCGGCCTTGTCCGCGCGATACAGGCGTTTCGCGACCTGAAGGGCGCGATTGGAAGTGATGCCTGCGGGCTTGTCGAGCAGGAGGATGCCGGTCGCATGCCGGGAAACGGGAGACGGGAGACGGGAATCTGAATGCGGCATACGCGCAAGTTGCAGGACTCTGCCTACGTCTCCCCTCTCTCGTCTCTCGTCTCCCGTCTCAGCAGCTCCTCAATGCGCTCGCCCTTGTCCACCGAGTCGTCGTACTTGAAGCGCAGCTCCGGCACGCGCCGCATGCGCATCGAGTGCGAGAGCTCGCGGCGCAGATCCTTGGCCGCCTCCTTCAGCGCCTTCACCACCTCGGCGGAACGCTCCGGCTGCAACGCCGTGACCCACACCGTGGCCACATCCAGGTCGCGCGTGACCTCCACGTCCGACACGCTGGCCTGCGGCAGCGCGTGATCGCGCACCAGCGCGTGCACCAGCGTGCCCAGCTCGCGGCGAAGCTCGGCATTGACGCGGTCGGTGCGGTGGAAGGAGTGGGACGGCATGAGAGTGGCTCCTGGCAGTGCTTGGAGACGGAAATCGGAAATGGGTCGCGGCCTGCGGCCGCTCAATCGGAAATCAAAAGCACCATCTCGCATTCTCCGATTTCCGATTTCCGATTCCCGCTACAACGTCCTCGCCACTTCCACGCGCTCGAAGCACTCGATCTTGTCGCCCGGCTTGACGTCGTTGTACTGCTTGACGCCGATGCCGCACTCCATGCCGTTGCGCACTTCGTCCACGTTCTCCTTGAAACGGCGCAGCGATTCGAGTTCGCCCTCGAAGATCACGACGTTGTCGCGCAGAACGCGGATCGGCTTGTGCCTGCGAACCACGCCCTCGATCACCATGCAGCCGGCGATCGCGCCGAACTTGGACGAGCGGAACACGTCGCGCACCTCGGC
>DASSFA010000210.1:0-3080 GCA_035694895.1 Rhodanobacteraceae bacterium
CACCGGCGTCGTGTACTCCATGCCGCGCAAGGCGCTGCCGCGGATGCGCAATGGCGGCACGTCGCCCACGTCCGCTTCGATGCGTGCGCCCAACTGCGAGAGCGGTTCGATCACCCGCCGCATCGGCCGGCGCGAGAGCGATGCGTCGCCGGACAGCACACAGTCGAAGTGCTGGCCGGCGAGCAACCCTGCGAGCAACCGAATCGCGGTTCCGGCGTTGCCGCAGTCCAGCTCACTGGCCGGCGCACGCAGACCTTGCAGGCCGACGCCGTGCACGATCCGCTCGCCGGGCGCGGGCGCCTCGACCAGCACGCCGAGTTGTTCAAAGATCGCAACCGTCGCGCGGGTGTCCGCACCTTCCAGGAAGCCGCGGATGCGCGACGTGCCTTCGGCGATCGCGGCCAGCATGACCGCGCGATGCGAAACCGACTTGTCGCCGGGGAAATCGAGCTCGCCCGCCAATGCGCCCGACGGCGAACTGATCCAGTCCAGCGCCGCATTCACGGCAGCGCATCCAGCAGGCGCTGGTTTTCCACGCGGCTGCCGATGCTGATTCGAACAGTCTGCGGCAGGCCGTAGCCGCCCATCGGCCGCACGATCACGCCGCGCTCGAACAGATGGCGTTCCAGGTCACCCGCGTCGCGCGCCAGGTCCAGCATCAGGAAATTGGTCTGCGAAGGCAGGCAGCGATAGCCGCGCGATGCCAGCTCGCCGCGCAGCGATTCGCGTTCGGCATTGTTGTATTGGCGCGAGCGCGCCAGGTGGTCGCGATCGTTCAGTGCGGCTTCGGCACCCGCGAGTGCAATGGCATTGACGTTGAACGATTCGCGCAAGCGCTCCAGCACCGCGACCACGCTCGCGTGCGCGATCAGGTAACCGACCCGCAGGCCGGCCAGTCCGTACGCCTTGGAAAACGTGCGCGTGACGACCAGGTTCGGGTATTCATCTGCGAAGGGCAGCGCAGTGCCCAGACCAGGCGCATCCACGTACTCGTGATAGGCCTCGTCCACCACCACCAGCACGTCGCGCGGAACGCGTGCGAGGAATGCGGCGAGAGCGGCATCGTCGAACCAGGTACCGGTCGGGTTGTTGGGATTGGCGAGATACACGATCCGCGTGTCGGGGCGGATCGCTGCCGCCATGGCCGGGAGATCATGGCCGAATGGCGCATGTGGATGTTCGCGCGGCAGAGCCGGCACGCACACCGGCTGCGCGCCGGCGGCAGCGGTGGCGATCGGGAACACCGCGAAGCCGAATTGCGAGAACACGACCGAATGCGCCGGATCGGCGAAACACTGCGTCAGCAGCATCAACAATTCATGCGAACCGTTGCCGAGCGCGACGTTTTCCACGGCCACACCAAGACGTTCCGCCAGCGCGGTTTTCAGCGCAAGCCCACGCGGATCCGGATAGCGGAAGCTTTCCTTCAGCGCCTCGCGCATGGCGTCCAGCGCGCGTGGACCGGGCCCCAGCGGATTCTCGTTCGAACCCAACTCCGCGATGACCGCCCCGAAGCGCTTGCGCAACGCCGGCAGGTCGTGGCCGGGGTCGTAGTTGCGCAGGCGCGCGGTCGCGGCGTTGGCCAGCTTCGCGGCATCGAAGTCGCTCATCGCGGCACGACTCAGCCGGCGGGAATCACGCGCACGGAGAGGATTCCCTCGATAGCCTTGATGTGCCCTGTAAGCGAATCCGGCACCGGCGCGTCCACGTCGATCAGGTTGTACGCAAGCTCGCCGCGCGAGGCATTGTGCATCTGCGCGATGTTCAAGCCGGCTTCGCCCAGCACGTGCGAGAGCTGGCCGATCATGTTGGGACGATTGGCGTTGGCGATGCACACGCGCGCGTGCCCGGCGCGCGCCATGCGCGTGTTCGGGAAATTCACCGCGTGCTGCACGTTGCCGCTCTCCAGGAACTCGCGCAGCTGGTCTGCAACCATGACCGCGCAGTTCTCCTCCGCCTCGGCCGTGGACGCGCCCAGGTGCGGCAGCGCGATCACGCGCGGATGGCCGGCGAAGGCCGCGGCCGGGAAGTCGCTGACGTAGCGGCCGAGCTTGCCCGCATCGAGCCCAGCGCGCACCGCCTGCGCATCGATCACGCCTTCACGCGAGAAGTTCAGCAGCACCAGGCCGCGCTTCGCCGCCGCGACCGCATTCTCACCGAACATCCCGCGCGTGGCGTCCATCAGCGGCACGTGGATCGAAACGTAGTCGGAAGCGCCGTACAACTCGTCCAGTGAACCCGCACGCTGCACGCTGGAAGACAGCTGCCAGGCACCTTCCACCGTCATGTGCGGATCGTGCCCGATCACGCGCATGCCCAGCGCGAACGCCGCGTTCGCGACGCGCACGCCGATTGCGCCCAGCCCGACCACGCCGAGCGTCTTGCCGGCGAGTTCGGAACCGGCAAAGCGCTTCTTCTCCGCCTCCATGCGTGCGTGCGCGTCCGGTTCGCTCGCAATGGAAGCCGCGAATGCGAGCGCATCGGGCAGGTTGCGCGCGGCCAGCAGCATGCCGGCGAGCACCAGCTCCTTCACCGCATTGGCGTTGGCACCGGGTGCATTGAACACCGGCACGCCACGCTTCGACATGTCGGCAACCGGTATGTTGTTGGTGCCCGCGCCCGCCCGGGCGATTGCCAGCACGCTCTCCGGGATCGGCCGCGCGTGCAGGTCGGCGCTGCGCACCAGGATCGCATCCGGTTCCGCAAGGTCGTTGCCGACGCGGTACTGCGCTTTCGGCAAACGTGCCAGACCGCTGGCGGCGATGTTGTTGAGCGTGAGGACCTCGAACGTGCGCACGCCCATCACCCATGCCCCTGCGCAAAATCGCGCATGAAGCCGGTAAGCGCGCGCACGCCTTCGATCGGCAGTGCGTTGTAGAGCGAAGCGCGCATGCCGCCGACCGCGCGGTGCCCCTTCAGCGCCAGCAAGCCCGCGGCTTCCGCTTCCTTCAGGAACACCGGATCCAGCGCCGCATCGTGCAGCACGAACGGCACATTCATGCGCGAACGCGCGGACGGCTCGACCGGGTTCCGGTAATAGCCACCGGACCCATCGATCGCGGCATAGAGCGTTTCGGCCT
>DASSFA010000211.1:0-2293 GCA_035694895.1 Rhodanobacteraceae bacterium
AACGCCGTTCGGCGCTTGCGCTTTGCCGATCTTGCGCTCACCACGCTCGTGGGTTCGTCGCCCTGGGAGCCGGGCCGGCACGACGGGGCGGGACGCAAGGTGCGTCTGGCTTACCCGTGCGGACTGGCCGCTGCGGAAAACCGCGTGTACGTGGCCGACACCTGCAATGATCGCCTGTGCGTACTCGATCCCTACAGCGGCGAAGTCGCGACCTTGCAGCTCGATTATCTGCTGCACGAACCGCAGGGCCTGTCGTTTGCGGCCGGGTCGTTGTGGGTGGCCGATCGCAACGATCACGCGATCTTGCGCATCGACCCCGGGCAGGGCACCTGCGAGCGGGTGGCGGTGGACGAATGAGGTCGCGGCGCTGCGTTTGACTTTTCATCCCGGTGCCGGCCGGGTTTCATTCAACTCGTCATTGCGGGCCGCGCGCAGCGCGGAATCCGGAACTGAGAGTCTTTATTTGTTCGAAAGCCGTGTATTGATTCCGCGCCTCTCCAGGCGCGCGGGTTTCTCTGCTTCGGCAAAAGTCATCAAGCCATTGCGCCGGCCATGATGGTGTCGCCAGCGTCGTCTCGGCTCGACTTTCCCCGGTGTCCGCCGCGGCGTCATGCAACGGCGCGGATACAATACCGCCATGCCTTCCGATGCTTCGGCCTTCGACGGCAAGGCCTTCGTCCGCACCCTCACGACTTCGCCCGGCGTGTACCGCATGTTCGACGCGGCCGGCGCGTTGCTGTACGTCGGCAAGGCGCGCAACCTGAAGAAGCGCGTCGGCAGTTATTTCCTGAAACCGCAGTTGGAACCCCGCATTGCATCGATGGTGGCGCAGATCGCGCGCATCGAGGTGACGCTGACGCGCACCGAGGGCGAAGCGCTGCTGCTGGAAGCGCAACTCATCAAATCCCTGAAGCCGCGCTACAACATCATGTTGCGCGACGACAAGAGTTATCCGTACATCTTCGTGTCGGAAGACCCGTTCCCGCGCATCGTGTTCCACCGCGGCGCCAGGCACGAGAAGGGCCGTTATTTCGGGCCGTTTCCGAGCGCCCACGCCGTGCGCGAAAGCCTGGCGCTGATGCAGAAACTGTTCAAGGTGCGCCAATGCGAGAACAGTTATTTCCGCAACCGTTCGCGCCCGTGCCTGCAATACCAGATCGGGCGCTGTACCGCGCCGTGCGTCGACTTCATCGACGCCGCCGAGTACGCCGAAGACGTGCGCCACGCGACGATGTTCCTGGACGGTCGCAGCGATGCGGTGGTGAAGGAACTCGCGGCCGCGATGGACGACGCGAGCACACATCAGGATTACGAGCGCGCAGCGCGCCTGCGCGACCAGGTGGCGGCGCTGCGCAGCCTGCAGGCGCATCACTACGTGCGGGGCGCAAGCGCCGACATGGATGTGTTCGCGTGCCGGGTGGAAGCGGGCATCGCCTGCGTGTCGGTGCTGTTCTTCCGCAACGGCATCAGTCTGGGCTCGCGCGACCACTTTCCGAAGCTGTCTTTCGATTCCGCGCCGCAGGATGTGCTGGGGCAATTCCTTGCGCAGTACTACCTCGACCAGCCGCCGCCTGCGGAAGTCGTGTGCGACCGCGAGCCCGCCGACGCGGCGGCGCTTGCCGAAATGCTGTCCGCACAGCGCGATCGCGAGGTGGAGTTGAAGTGGCGTGTGCGTGGCGAGCGCGCACGGTTCGTGGAATTGGCTGCGCGCAACGCCGAAGCCGCGCTGCTGGCGCGGTTGGCGAGCCGGCAAACGCTGCATACCCGATTCGAGGCATTGCGCGAACTGCTGCAACTCGATGAAGCCCCACGGCGCCTCGAATGCTTCGACATCAGCCATACGATGGGCGAGGAGACCGTGGCGTCGTGCGTGGTGTTCGGGCCGGAGGGTGCGCAAAAACAGCATTACCGGCGCTTCAACATTCGCGGCATCACCGGAGGCGATGATTACGCGGCGATGCGGCAGGTGCTTGAACGCCGCTTCAAGCCGCTCACGCGCGGCGAGGGCGAAGCCCCCGACGTGCTGTTGATCGATGGCGGCAAGGGCCAGGTGGCACAGGCGCTGTCGGTGTTGCGCGAGCTTGGTCTTACCGGGATCGAGGTGGTCGGGGTGGCCAAGGGGCCGTCGCGGCGCGAAGGCGAGGAAACCCTGGTATTGGGCGACAGCGGCCGTGAACTGGAACCGGGACCGGATTCACCGGCGTTGCACCTGATCGATGCCGTGCGCGACGAGGCGCATCGCTTCGCGATCACCGGGCACCGCAAGCGGCGGGAAAAGGCGCGCGAGCGCGGC
>DASSFA010000212.1:0-11497 GCA_035694895.1 Rhodanobacteraceae bacterium
GCGGTTCCCGATCCTGGCGCGATCACCGCAGCACGCGTGCGCAGCGGCAGCAGCCGCGCGGCGAAGCGCACCGCGGCCGGGCTGGTGAAAATCAACACGTCGCCAGCCAAGGCTTCGCGCAAGCGAGCGGGGCGCATGTCATCCGCCATGCGCAGGCTCGATCCGGGCAGGGACAGCGCGTCTCCGCCCAGTGCACGCACCCGCGCACGCAGTGCACCGCCCGCGCCGACCGGGCGCGTGATCGCGACGCGCGCACCTGCAAGGGGCTGGCGGGGCTTCTTGCGCATTCGGCGATGCTAAACGAATGCGCGCGGCGCGGCTTGTCGAATCGCGAGGCCGTGTCAAACTGGCGGACACCCATTGCCCCGCAGGCGGGCGTTTCCATGACCGACACCGACCACGCCGCGCTGGCAGCACGGTTGCAGGCCTACATCCTCGAAAACATCCCGCTGGCGCGCACCATGGAGTTGCGCGTCACGCGCTACGATGGCGCGGAACTGGAACTCGCCGCGCCGCTCGCGCCCAACATCAACGACAAGGGCTGCGCATTCGGCGGCAGCATGGCGTCCCTGATGACGCTCGCCGGCTGGGGGCTGGTGGAACTGGCGCTGCGCGCACGCGGCATCGAATGCGACATCTACGTCGGCGATTCGACCGTGCGTTACCGCGAACCGCTGTTCGGCGAATTGCGCGCCACGGCGCGGTTCGTCGAAGCCGATGCGCTCGATGCCTTCCTGAAAACCCTTGCCGCGCGCGGCAAGGCGCGCATCCAGGTGACGTGCGCGATTGCGGGCGGGGAGCGGGAAGCGGCCACGCTGGAAGCCGCGTTCGTGGCCAAGGCGTGTTGAGCGGTCCGTCGCGCATCGCACCGTCGCAATGATGCACAATCGGCGCAATCTCGCCGCGGGAGTCCATCCATGCGCCGCATCATGGTCGTTTTTGCATTGGCAGCGCTGCTTGCCGGCTGCGCCACGCTGGGCAACCAGAGCAAGGACAAGCTGCGCGACCAGACCCTGGACGATTACGCGGCCGCCCTGCGCTGGGGCGGTTTCGCCGGCGCCTACCAGTTCGTCGATCCGAAAATCCGCGAGGAGCATCCGCTGGACGCAGCGGCGAAGCAGCGTTACGACAGTGTCGTGGTGGCTCAATACGACACCGATGGCCCGAGTGCGGTGGATGAGAACACCATCAGGCAGGCCGTGCAGATCAGCCTGATCAACAAGGCCAGCCAGTCCGCCTACGACATCGTGGATCAGCAGACCTGGCGCTGGGATCCGGCCGCCAAGCATTGGTGGCTGGAATCGGGGTTGCCGGACATTTCGCCGCAGCAGTAGGCCTTCACGGCCAGGTTCGCGTTGGCAGCGCGCATCGCGGATAATGCGCGGTCGCCCGTTGCCCGCCATTGCCCATGAACGACATCCTGCCGCGCATCCCGCAATTCATCGCCCATCATCCCTTGCTGGTCGGCGCCTTCATCGTGATCGTGCTGGCGCTGATCGGACTGGAAGGCACGCGGCGCTTCCGCGGCTTCAAGGAACTGACGCCGGCGGGCCTCACGCAATTGATCAATCGCGACGACGCGCTGGTGATCGACGTCTCCCCGATCGCCGATTTCGAGAAGGCGCACGTGCCTGGCTCGCGCCACATCGCGCCCAGCCAGTTCGATCCGGAGAACAAGGAACTGAAGAAGGTGCGCGAGTTGCCGGTGGCGATTGTCTCGCGCAATGGCGCGGAATCGGAAAAGGCCGCACGCCGGCTGGTCAAGGCCGGCTTCGCCCGCGTGTACACGCTTTCCGGCGGCATCGATGCGTGGCGGCGCGCGGATCTGCCGCTGGCCAAGGGTCGAAGCTGAGCGCCCGCACGCTGTCGCCTGCAAGCAGGCTCCTACTCCGGCGGCCGTAGGAGCGCGCCTGCGCGCGATTGACCGGTCAGATTTCCTCGGTCGGCGTCACCTTCGCCCGCCGCATCAGCCAGCCCACGCCGCGCAGGTCGGCCAGGCCCACCCACAGGCGATCCAGCATTCCGTATTTCGAAACGCCGCGCGTGCGCGGGCGGTGTCCCACCGGCACGCTGATGCTCTCGAATCCGGCGCGCTTCACCAGCGCCGGCAGGTAGCGGTGCATGTGGTCGAAGTAGGGCAGGATCAGGAACGTCTCGCGCTCGAACAGTTTCAGGCCGCAGCCGGTGTCGGGCGTGGCGTCGCGCAGCATGCGGGAACGCACGCCATTGGCGATCTTCGAGGAAATGCGCTTGTTGAAGGTGTCGCGCCGCGTGGTGCGCCAGCCGGCGAACAGTTTGATCGAAGGCTTCGCCTGCGCGCGCGCGTCCAGCAGCTTCGGGATGTCGGCAGGATCGTTCTGGCCGTCGCCATCGAGCGTGGCAATCCACTTGCCGCGTGCGGCGCGCACGCCGTTCCAGATCGCGGTGCTCTGGCCGCTCTGGCGCAGGTGCTTGACGATGCGCAGCTCCGGGTGGCGCGCGCGTTCGGCCTGCAGCACCGCCAGCGAGTCGTCCGAACTCCTGTCGTCCACGTAGACGACTTCGTAGTCCACGCGTCCGCGCAGGGCAGTGGAAATTTCGGCCAGCAGCGGCGGGATATTGTCGCGCTCGTTGAAGACCGGCACGACCACGGAAAGCTCGGGCATGAGGCGCCCCTTTACGGAAGAGCCGCGATTATCGCCGATGACCGGGAACGGTGCAGCCCGGGCGTGCGAAGCCCTGCGCGCGCCGTGATTGCGTCGGCGTGCAGCGCGTCAGATCTCGCCCAGCGCCTGTTGCACCGGCGTGTTCAGCGCGTCACGCAGGCTCCGCTCCACCGCGGCGAAGTTGCGCGCGTCGGCGCCGAGCAGCAGCAGCGTGCCGTGATCGAGCGGCAGCTCGCGGCCCTGCCAGCCGGCGTGGTGGAAATCGCGCGCCTGCGCGATGTCGCGGCCGACGAAGTACAGGGCGGTCACCGGCTCGTCGTTGATGCGGAACACCAGGTGCACGGTGCGATACGGGCCGACATCGCAATCGCGCACGAACACCACGTTTCGAGGCATGGCGCGCAGGTCCACGCCGCGTACGGCGAAGTCCTGGCGCAATGCCTGTTCCGCAACCGGTTGCGTCAGTGCCAGCGAGAATGCTTCGCCGCGCAGGTGGGCCACGCTCATCGCCGGCAGCGGATCGGCCGAGGCCTTTTGGTTCCAGGCGAAGGTGCCGATGCCCAGCGCCAGCAGCAGCGATGCCGCTAGCGCCAGGCCGACCTGCCAGCGACGCGCGTGCACGCGCATGCGCGTGGTCTGGGCCAGCAGTACGCGATCGGCAAGATCGGCCGGAGCTTCGATCGCGAGCGCGGCTTCGATGCGCCGTTCCAGTCGCTGCGCGCGCCACCACGCTTCGGTGCAGCCGGCGTGGCAACTGTCGCGATGTGCGACGAACGCCGCCTCGCGTGCGCGCGGCTCGGCCGCGAGCCGGCGGCGGAATTCAAGGCAGTCCATGGGACGCCTCCTTCGGATTCGTGTTTGCATCACAGTCCAGCACGGCCCGCAGTTTCTGCCGTGCGCGGAACAGCTGCGTCATCACCGCGCCGGGTTTGCAGCCGAGCTCGGCCGCGATCTCCTCGCAGGAGAAGCCGCCCAGCACCTGCATCAGCAGTGGTTCGCGGTATTTCGGTTCCAGTTGCAGGATCGCCGCGCGCACCTGTGCGTCGGAGCCGGCGCGTTCCGGGTCCACCGCCGCGGTGTCCTCGACGAGGTTGTCGTCCAGCTCACCCAGGTCCAGCCGCTTGCGCTCGAAGCCGCGCGCATATTCGCGGCGCAGGATGGTCAGCAGCCAGGGCTTGGCGGCAGCGCCATCGCGCAAGGAATCCAGCGCGCGCCAGGCGCGCAGCAGGGTTTCCTGCACCAGGTCCTGCGCGCGCGCATCCTCTCCGCACAGCCAGTAGGCGAAGCGGTAGAGGTCATTCGCGTGCGCGCGCACCAGCGCGTCGAATTGGCGTTGCCTGGCACTCACCCTCGAAAAGACCGGCACGACACGCCCTCGATTTCAACGCTGCCGTCCATGGCAACACCCGCATTGGTCGCCTGCGAGCAGGCTTCTGCGACAGCGACTTGCTGGAACGCGCCAGCGCGCGACCTGCCGTTCCTTAGCGCAATTTGGCCAGGACGCCTTCGAGTTCGTCGCTGCTGTGGTAGCGAATGGTGAGCTTGCCGCGGCCATTGCGTCCATGCGTGATCTGTACGCGTGCGCCGAGTTTTTCGGAGAGCTCGCGTTCCAGCGCGACGATGTCGGGATCGGCATTCGGGGAGCGCTTCTTGGCCGAAGGCGCCAGTTGCGCCAGCCGCACGGCCTGTTCCAGCTCGCGTACCGACCATTGTTCGGCGGCGGCTTTCTCGGCCAGCGCAATGGCCCGCGGTGCAGGCAGCGTGCCGAGCGCGCGCGCGTGGCCCATTTCGATCTGGCCGTTCTCGAGCAGGCGGCGGATCGCTTCGGGCAATTCCAGCAGCCGCAGCAGGTTGGTGACTGCCACGCGCGAGCGTCCGACCGCGTCGGCGGCCTGCTGCTGCGTCAGCCTGAATTCTTCAATCAGGCGGTGCAGCGCCTGCGCTTCCTCCAGGGCGGAGAGTTCCTCGCGCTGGATGTTCTCGATCAGCGCCATCGCCAGCACTGCCTGCGGCGCGACGTCGCGCACCACGGCCGGCACTTCGGTCAGGCCCGCCTTCTGCGCGGCCCGCCAGCGGCGCTCACCGGCGATCAGTTCGAACTGGTCACGGCCCAGCGCGCGCACCACCACCGGCTGGATCAGGCCCTGCGCCTTGATCGAGGCGGCGAGCTCCTCGAGCTTCGCCTCGTCCATGTGCTGGCGCGGCTGGTATTTGCCCGGCGCAATCTGGGTCACGCGCAGGGTGCGCAGCTCCTCGCCGCTTGCGTCGGTGTCGCTCGCATCGCCGCCACCCAGCAGCACGTCCAGATCACGCGAACCCAGACCTCGTCTCTTCGCGGACATTCAACGGGACCTCAACTGTTTGCGACCTGCACGGCAGGCGCAGCCGTGCCGGTGCGTTCGCGGCGGATCATCTCGCCCGCAAGGCCGAGATACGCGATCGCGCCGCGCGACTCGCGGTCATAAAGGTTGATCGGCTTGCCGTGGCTGGGCGCCTCGGCCAGCCGCACGTTGCGGGGAATGATCGAGCGCAGCACCTTGTCGCCGAAGTGCTTGGTGAGCTGCGCGGAGACATCGTTGCCGAGGTTGTTGCGCACGTCGTACATCGTGCGCAGCAGGCCTTCCACTTCGAGTTGCGGATTCAATCGTGCGCGCACGGCTTTCACCGTATCCAGCAGCGAGGTCAGGCCTTCCAGCGCGAAGTATTCGCACTGCACCGGGATCAGCACACTGTGCGCGGCCGCCAGCGCGTTGAGCGTGAGCAGGTGCAGCGACGGCGGGCAGTCGATCAGGATGGTGTGGTAGCGGTCGCCGAGCTTGGCGAGCTGTTCCTTCAGGCGCGACTCGCGCGCGATCGCGTCCATGAGTTTCAATTCGGCGGCGGTCAGGTCACGGCTGCCCGGCAGCAGGTCGTAGCCGGCTTCGGTGGGCAGGATCGCCGACTCGATGCCCACCTCCTCCAGCAGCACCTCGCAGCCGGTGGGATGCGCGTCGCGCTTGTCTATACCCGAGGCCATCGTGGCATTGCCCTGCGGATCCAGGTCGACCAGCAGGATCTTGCGCTTTGTTTCGGAAAGCGCGGCGGCGAGATTCACCGCGGTGGTGGTCTTGCCGACCCCGCCCTTCTGGTTGGCGATGGCGATGATGCGCGTCATGGGATGGAACGGTTCCCCTGAACCTCGGGACAACGGAACGCGAAGGTTAGCATTGCCCCGCGGTCTACGCCCGGCGGATTTCCACAAGATGGCGCTGTGCGTCAAGGCCGGGCACGTCCAGCGCACGGATCGCCTCGACCCGGAAGCCGGCCGGTAGCCGGGCCAGCTCATCCGCTTCGATCTGGCCCTTCAGCGCCAGCCAGACCCCATCCGGGGCGAGTGCATGCCCGCCCCAGGCCAGCATGTCGCCGAGGCTGGCAAACGCCCGAGCGGTGATGCAATCGAAACTGCCGGGCAGGTCTTCCACCCGCCCCTGCTGCACCTTGACGTTCTCCAGTGGCAACGCGCGCGCGGCCTCGCGCAGGAAGCGCGCCTTCTTGCCATTGCTGTCCACCAGCGTGGCGCGCAAGCCAGGCCGCGCGATCGCGAGCGGAATGCCCGGAAGCCCCGCGCCGCTGCCGAGGTCGGCCAGCGTGGCGCCATGCACGAACGGCAATACGGCCAGCGAATCGAGCAGATGGCGGGTGATCATTTGAACCGGATCGCGCACCGCGGTCAGGTTGTAAGCCTTGTTCCAGCGCACCAGCAGGTCGAGATAATCGAGCAGCAACGACACCGCACTTTCGGGCAGGTCGAGCCGCAAGGCGGCGAGGCCTCGTTCCAGTTCGGCTTGCAGGGAATTGCGGTCGGGCATGGGTGCATCGGCCGCGCGGCGCTGGTTCAGTTCGTGATGAGAGCGCTCGCAAAGCGTGGCGAGCGAAGGCAGATTGCGCGACGCCGGAGCGCAGGAACCGCAGTGTACACGTCAGTACATGAGGATTCCGAGCACCGCCGGCGCGCAAGATGCCGAGCGCAGCAGCTTTGCGACCGCTCGATCAAGCGGCGAGGTCGAGCTCCACCCTCGTCACCAGCACACCGCGTTCGCGCAAGGTTCCGTTCAGTGCCTGCTTCAGGCGCAGGTTGCGCGCGCGCAAATCGTCGCCGGTATCGCTCGCCACCTCGGGCAACGCGCCGATCACGCGGGTGCGGATCATCTCGTCGGCGCGATCGATGACGGCATCGGCGCGCTCGGGATCGAGCACCTGCCACCACACGCGTCCACGCAGGACTTCCGGTTGCGGATGGCCTTCCATCTGTACGCGTTCCTCGATGGCGAGGGTGTACCCGGTGATGCTGATCTTGTGCGCAATCCGCTCCACGAGCGGCACCACCACGTGCATGCCGGGGGTCAGGGTGCGCGCGGGCTTGCCCAGGCGACGCAAGGTGTAGACTTGGCCTTCGGGAATCCGTTTGACGCACACCGCTGCCAGCAGACCGACCACGACGAGCAGGGTTAAGAGGGTGAGCGTCGAGAACATTGCCTTGGGAATCCGTATCTTGGCAGCTTCTTCTTTGGCTTGACTGCGGAAGATGACGCAGTCTTCGGATCGGATGGTGCCTTAATCCTAATTTAACGGCAAGTAACCTGGCCTGAATGCAATGGCGAAGTCTGCCGACCGTGGAGAAACCGTCAATGTGAAAGCGAGTACCACTGAGTCTTCACTCGGCCATCATGATAAGGGGCTCCCCGACCCGAACTGAGGTCGCCGTCGCAGCTTGGGACGCCAGTGGGCCGGTTGGCGATAAAATGACGGACTGCTCACTTTCCAGTCAGGCACATGCCCTTTCCCGCCACCCGCCTGCGACGTATGCGCCGCGACGCGTTCTCGCGCGCGCTGATGCGCGAAACCGTCTTGACCCCGGCCGACCTGATCTTGCCGGTATTCGTGCACGAAGGTTCCGGCGACGTGCGCACGGACATTCCTTCCATGCCCGGCGTGCAGCGGGTTTCGATAGAAGCCTTGCTTCGAATCGCCGAGCAGGCGGTCCAGCTCGGGGTTCCGGCGCTGGCGCTGTTTCCCGCGCTGGAGGATTCGATCAAGACCGCCGACGCGCGCGAAGCCTGGAGCGACCAGGGCCTGGTGCAGCGCGCGATTCGCGCCCTGAAGCAACGCTTTCCCGACCTGGGCGCCATCGCCGACGTGGCGCTGGATCCGTTCACTACCCATGGCCAGGACGGGTTGATTGACGATTCCGGTTACGTGATGAACGACGAAACCGTCGAGGCACTGACCCGGCAGGCGTTGTCGCAGGCGCACGCGGGCGCGGACTTCGTTGCGCCCTCGGACATGATGGACGGCCGCATCGGCGCGATCCGCATCGCGCTGGAGAAAGCCGGCCTGATCCACACGCGCATCCTCGCGTACGCGGCCAAGTACGCGTCGAGTTTCTACGGTCCGTTCCGCGACGCGGTGGGTTCGGCCGCCACGCTCGGCAAGGGTTCCAAGCACACCTACCAGATGGATGTCGCCAACTCCGACGAGGCGCTGCGCGAAGTGGAGCTTGATCTCGCCGAAGGCGCCGACGCGGTGATGGTGAAACCCGGCCTGCCGTATCTGGACATCGTGCGGCGGGTGAAGGACCGTTTCGGCGCGCCGACCTTCGTGTATCAGGTCAGCGGGGAATACGCGATGCTGAAAGCCGCGTCGGCGAACGGCTGGCTTGACGAGCGCGCCTGCATGCTGGAGGCGCTGACCTGCATCAAGCGTGCAGGCGCGGATGCGATCCTCACCTACTTTGCACTGGATGCGGCGCGCGTCCTTGCCGGCGAGGCCTGAGCAGGTTCGCGCGCCGATGCCGGCGCGTCGACACGTCCGCGCCATTGCGGTTGTCTCAGCGTGGCGGGCGAAAATCCGAAGCGTGCACGGAACGCGCGCTGGAACTGCCGCAGGTTGCTGAAGCCCCAGCGCTCGGCCACCTTCAGCAGCGGTTGTTCGGGGCGGCCCCGGATGTCGCGGAATGCCGCATCAGTGCGTGCACGCGCGATCACGCGCGCAACCCCGCCGTCGGCCTGGAGAATCCGGTACAGCCGCGCGCGCGAGACATGGAAGGTTTGCTGCAGCAATTGCGAACTCAGTTCCGGCGTGTGCACGTGCGATTCAATGTAGGCGATGATGCGCGCACGCAACGGATCGCTCGCGGCCGTTTCCAGTGCCGAGCATTGCAGGCCGAGGCAGGTGTGCAGCAATGCCAGGGTGACGTGCACGGTGGAAGCGACGTTGGCGAGCGTCAGCCCGGGCAGCGTCAGCACCAGCCGGTGCAGATGCCCGCCGAGCAACTGGCCCAGCGGGGTGTCGCCGCCCTGCACCAAACCGTGCAGCGAGCCCCTGGGATTGTCGAGGCGATCGCGTTCGAGCGCGATCGTGAGGAGTTCGAAACGCCGTGCTTCGGTGGACAGGGGATAGCCCGGCTCGCAAACGTACAGATCGCCTTCGGTCAGGTCGAGCGCGCGGCCGCCGAAGTCCACGCGCTGTTCGCCGGCCAGGACCAGGCGCACCGAAAGGTGCCCGGCCTGATCGGTCCAGTCCCACGGGATGAACGCGGCGGTCCCGGAGGGGTCGCTGGGGTCAACGAGCGAGCGCATGACCCGGAACGCACCCAGGTCGTAACTGGTAAGCGAGTTGACCGGTATGCCGGGGGCACGTTCCACGGGTGAACCAGCGGGGGCCGCTCGGCCGGCCGGCGCGCCTTCATCCCGATCCGATCGCACGTTCCCCTTCCCCCGCGCGTTGAACTCGCCTGCAAGCATACACAGCCCCACCACGGCGCTCCAATTCGCACGGCGACGGAGTGTCGCAACTGCGGGACGAATCGGCTCTTGCCAGCGCGCAACCCGGCCCTAACATCGAATTCACCCTCGGGCGGCATATCGCGGTCGAGCGGAACAGGGGCTGGCAGGGAGTGCCGCGTGTTTGCGTGGTTCGGGACAAACCGCGCCAACTCCGCGGCACACACCAGTGACGGTGTTGCCACATGTGCAGGATGCCATCGGGAGGGGCGCAAGCCCCTCCTTTTTTATGCGCGCGGCGCCCACATCGTGTAATACGCGCCTGCCATAATTCCCCGGTCGTTGGCGCCGCAGCGCCGACCGACCCAAGTTCCGACGAGACGCCTCGTGCAAGACCACTCTTTCCTGCAGTCCGCCGTCGTCTTCCTGCTTGCGGTGGTGATCGCGGTCCCCCTGGCGCGGCGGCTGAAACTCGGCTCGGTGCTCGGCTACCTCGCCGCCGGCGTGGTGATCGGCCCGTATGGCCTGCAATGGGTTCGCAACCCGGACGCCATCGCCGGGATTTCCGAACTCGGCGTGGCGCTGCTGCTGTTCGTGATCGGCCTGGAACTCTCGCCGCAGCGGCTGTGGGTGATGCGCCGCTCGGTGTTCGGCGCGGGCGCCGCGCAGGTGGTCGCTTGCGCAGCGCTCCTGGGCGGGATCGCCCATTTTGCGTTCGGCATGCGCCTGGCCGGCGCCAGCGTGATCGGCCTTGGGCTTGCGCTGTCTTCCACCGCGTTCGGCTTGCAGACGCTGGCCGAGCGCAAGGAATTGCAGAGTGCGCACGGGCGGCTCGCGTTCGCGATCCTGCTGTTCCAGGATCTGGCCGCGATTCCGCTGATCGCCGCGATTCCGTTGCTGGGCGTCCAGGTCGCGACTCCGGTGGCACAACCGTGGTGGCTGGGCGCGCTGCGCGTGATCGGGGTGATCGCGGTGGTGGTGATCGGCGGTCGCTATGCGCTGCGGCCGTTGTTCCGGGCGGTGGCGAAGACGCAATTGGTCGAGGTTTCGACCGCCACCGCGTTGCTGGTGGTGATCGGAACGGCCTATCTGATGCAGCTCGCGGGCATCTCGATGGCGTTGGGCACGTTCCTCGCCGGCGTGCTGCTCGCCGATTCCGAATACCGGCACGACCTGGAATCGCACATCCAGCCGTTCGAGGGGTTGCTGCTCGGCCTCTTCTTCATCGCGGTCGGCATGGGCGTGGACCTGCACCTGCTGATTGCACACCCGTGGATCGTGTGCGGCCTGGTCGCGCTGTTGCTCTTCTGCAAGGCGCCGCTGCTGGCGGCGATCGCACGCATTGCGCGGCTGGATTTCGCCGGTTCGCTGCGACTGGCCGTGCTGCTGGCCGGCGGCGGCGAATTTGCCTTCGTGGTGTTCAAGCTGGCAGCCGAACGCGGGCTGCTGGATGCCGACCAGCATCGCTTCCTGGTGTTGGTGATCACGCTCAGCATGGCCGCGGTGCCGGTGCTGGTGTTGGCCGCGGCGAAGCTGCCGGCCGCGCGTGTCCAGAAGCGCGACTTCGACACGATCGATGGAGAAACACCTCGCGTGATCATCGCCGGCTTCGGTCGCGTCGGGCAGATCATTGGCCGATTGTTGTATGCGCACCACATCCCGTTCACCGCGCTGGAAAGTTCGGTCGAGCAGGTGGATTTCATGCGCCGCTTCGGCAACAAGGTCTTCTACGGCGATCCCACGCGCCCGGAACTCTTGCGCGCGGCGCAGGCGGACAAGGCGGAAGTGTTCGTGCTCGCCACCGACGATCCGGAGGCCAACGTCCGCACCGCACGGATCGTGCGCAGGCTGTTTCCGCACCTGAAGATCGTGGCGCGCGCACGCAACCGCCAGCACGCATTCCGCCTGATGGACCTGACTTCGCCCGACGACGTCGTGCGCGAGACTTTCCATTCCAGCCTGAAGATGGCAGGTCTGGCCCTGAAGGCACTGGGGCTCTCGCCGGAAGCGGCCCAGGCTTCGGTGGATACCTTCCGCAAGTTCGACGAGCGACTGCTGCGGGAGCAGCACCTGGTTTACGACGACGAGGGC
>DASSFA010000213.1:0-2660 GCA_035694895.1 Rhodanobacteraceae bacterium
AAAGCAGCCACGGAGCTCTTGGCCACGGATGGCGGCTCTGGCTGCACTTCTCACAAAAGCACGTATATTCCTGGCTTTGCATGCAGCGAGGGCGCTCGCGTACGATCGCCGGACGCCCACCGCACGAGGAATCCACATGCGCGCAGCCCTGATCGTGATCGGCCTCATCCTCGTCGGCGTCGGCGTGTGGGTCGCGCTCGGTCGCTTTACCTACAACGACACCCAGACCAAGTTCCAGGTGGGCGACTTCAAGGTGCAGGCCACCGCGGAGAAAGCCGTCCCGGCACCGCTGGGCTACATCGGCATCGTGATCGGCGCGGGTCTGGTGATCGCGGGCGCGGCGCGCAAAACCTGAGAACACAGGTCGCGGCCGGTACAATCCGGCCGATGGATGTTTCACATTTGCTCGATTCGCTGAACGCCGCGCAGCGCGAGGCGGTCAGCGCCCCGCCCGGTTCCTATCTGGTACTGGCCGGCGCAGGCTCAGGCAAGACCCGCGTGCTCACCCACCGCATCGCCTGGCTGGTGGAAGTGGAACGCGTGCCGCCGTGGGCGATCCTCGCGGTCACCTTCACCAACAAGGCCGCCGGCGAGATGCGCGGCCGGCTGGATTCATTGCTGCCCGCCGCGACGCGCGGCCTGAGCGTGGGCACCTTCCACGGCATCGCGCACCGGTTGTTGCGACGGCACTGGCGCGAGGCCGGTCTGCCGGAAACGTTCCAGATCCTCGATGCCGATGACCAGCAACGATTGGTCAAACGCGTGGTCGCGGGGCTGGGCCTCGACGAGGCCCGCTTTCCGCCGCGCCAGGCCGCCTGGCAGATCAACGCCTGGAAAGATGAGGGCAAGCGGCCCGATGCGATCGAGCCCGGCGACCATCCGGTCACGCGCACGTTCCTTTCCATCTATCGCGCCTACGAGGAAGCCTGCCGTCGCGCGGGACTGGTGGACTTCGCCGAACTGCTGCTGCGTGCTCACGAACTGTGGCTGCACAACCCGGAGGTGCTGGCGCATTACCGCGAGCGCTGGCGGCACCTGCTGATCGACGAGTTCCAGGACACGAATGCCCTGCAATACGCCTGGATCCGCGTGCTGGCTGGCGACACCGGAAAAGTTTTCGCGGTCGGCGATGACGACCAGTCCATCTACGGCTGGCGCGGTGCGCGCGTCGAGAACATGCACGCGTTCCTGCGCGACTTCGCCGGCGCGAAAACCATTCGACTGGAACAGAACTACCGTTCCACGGCGACCATCCTGGAGGCGGCCAATGCGATCATCGCGCGCAATCCTTCGCGGCTCGGCAAGCAGTTGTGGACGGCCGGCGACAAGGGCGAGGCCATCGCGCTGTATTCGGCCTACAACGACCAGGACGAAGCGCGCTTCGTGATCGAGCGCATCCGCGAGCACGTCGGGCACGACGGCAGCGCCGACGAGATCGCGATCCTTTACCGCAGCAACGCGCAGTCGCGCGCGTTCGAGGAACAGCTGCACCAATACGACATTCCCTATCGCGTCTATGGCGGCCAGCGCTATTTCGAGCGCGCCGAGGTCAAGGACGCGCTGAGCTACCTGCGGCTTAGCGCCAACCGCCACGACGATGCGGCCTTCGAGCGCGCGGTCAACACGCCGCCGCGCGGGATCGGCGAGCGCACGCTGGACCAGCTGCGCCGCCGCGCGCGCGCGGAAAATGTTTCCATGTGGGATGCGGCGCTGCAGGAATTGTCCGGTGCGGATCTGAGTGCGCGGGCGAAGTATGCGGTGCGCGGGTTCATGATGCTGATCGAGCAGATGGCGAGAACGTTTGCAGGAACCGCAGATGAGCCCCTCTCCCCTCGGGAGAGGGGTTGGGGTGAGGGTACGAACTTGCTGCGCGCTCCGACCGAACCCTCACCCCCTGCCCCTCTCCCGACGGGAGAGGGGAGCAAAGCGGCGCTCTCGCTCTCCGAGCAGGTCGAACACGCGATCGTGCATTCGGGCCTGCGCGACTACTACGAACGTGATTCGCGCGGCAACGCCGAATCGCGGGTGGAAAACCTGGACGAACTGGTGAACGTCGCCAGCCGCTTCGAACCGACCCAGGAAGACATCGACGCCGGATTATCGGAACTGGCGGCCTTCCTGGCGCATGCCGCGCTGGAAGCCGGCGAGGCGCACGGCGAGGCCGGCGCGGCTTGCGTGCAGCTGATGACGCTGCATTCGGCGCAGGGGCTGGAATTCCCGATCGTGTTCCTGGTCGGGCTGGAGGAAGGCCTGTTCCCGAGCCAGCGTTCGACCGAGGACGCTTCACGGCTGGAAGAGGAACGCCGGCTGGCCTACGTCGGCATCACCCGCGCGCGCCGGCGCCTGGTCCTGACCTACGCCGAGTCACGCCGCATGCACGGCTCGGAAATGCTGGCGCGGCCCTCGCGTTTCCTCGCCGAATTGCCGCAGTCGCTAATGGAGGAGGTGCGGCCGCGCGCCAAGATCACGCGCCCGGTTTACGCGCCGCGCGATTACGGCCATGCGCCGCTCGCGGACGAATCCATGCCGGTCAGGCTGGGCCAGCGCGTGCGCCACGCGCATTTCGGCGAAGGCGTGGTGGTCAGTGCCGAGGGCAACGGCGCGCACACGCGCATCCAGGTGAACTTCGCCGACGCCGGCCCGAAGTGGCTGGTGGCGGC
>DASSFA010000214.1:0-3729 GCA_035694895.1 Rhodanobacteraceae bacterium
GTGGCCGCGCGACGAACTGCATCCGGCCAAGCGGCCGGCCTATCAGCACATCTGGTTCAGGCTGACCGACCACGTGAAAGACGGCGCTATCTTGCAACGCGCGCTGCTGGCCTATGCCTCGGATTTCCATTTCATCGGCACCGCGTTGCTGCCGCATGGCGTGTCGTATCTCACGCCGAACCTGCAGATGGCGAGCCTCGATCACGCGCTGTGGTTCCATCGTCCGTTCCGCGTCGACGAATGGCTGCTGTATTCCTGCGATTCGCCGACCGCGCAGGGCGCACGGGGACTGGTCCGCGGACAGATCTTCAACCGCGACGGCGTGCTGGTCGCTTCGAGCGCGCAGGAAGGATTGATCCGGTTGCGTGACGGAGAGCGCACGCGGAGCTAACGCATCCGCACGGGTCGCATCGTAGAATCGGCCCATGCGCCAGATCTACACTTCCCCCCGACACCAGAACATCGAGCGCGTGGTCGCGCTGATGGCCGAAAACGGCATCGCCACCACGGTCACCAACAAGCGTGCCTACGCGCGCCCGAGCTATTCGCGGTTTTCCTATTCGCAGGCGAACGACAGCGAGGAATGGCCGAAGGTGTGGATCACCCACGCCGAGGACCAGGCCCGCGCGCGGCAACTGCTGCGCGAGATCGGCATCGAGCCGGCCACGCGCTACGTGGACGCGTTGGCCGCGGAGCGCAATCCCGCCGTTCCCGATCCGGAACGCCACCGCCGCGCGGCCACACGCGCGCGCACGGCGGTGATGGCCGGCGTGGGCGCGGCATTCCTTTTGCTTGTGTTGAAGATGTTGGCGGTGTTTTGACAGATGTAAGTCGGGCATCGGACAAAGGCTGCTTCGGCGCGTGCTGTTCATGAGAAGTGCGGCCATGGAGTTCTCGGCCATGGATGGCGGCTTGGCCGCTTCCGCACTTCAGGGGGGATGTAAAGTCCTGCACGCCGCAACTTGGTTCAGCGATCATGGATGATCGCAAGAGAGGCAAACGTGGCACTGCGCTCCGAACGCGTACGCCTGTTCCAGACCCTGCCGCATGCGTGCGGGTATTTCCACGCCCGCACCGCGCAGAACCTGGTACTCGACCCGTCCGCGCCTGAACTCGCGCGTTTGTATGCGCTCGCGCTGGGCCGAGGCTTCCGGCGTGCCGGCGGGCATGTCTACCATCCGCACTGCCCGCGTTGCCACGCATGCGAGCCGTGTCGCATCGACGTCGCCGCATTCCAGCCGGATCGCAGCCAGCGCCGCTGCATCCGTCGCAACGCCGATCTGGAAATCCGCGAAGCGCCGCCCGGCCTCAGCGACGAGCGCCACGACCTGTATGCGCGTTATCTGCGCGCGCGCCATCCCGGTGGCGGCATGGACGAAGCCAGCGGCGAGGATTTCTCGCACTTCCTCGTGGCACCGTGGAGCCCGACGGTGTTCCTGGAATTCCGCCTGCACGGAAAACTGCTGGCCCTCGCCGTCACCGACGTGTGCAGCACCGGCATTTCGGCGGTGTATACGTTCTTCGACCCCGACCTGCCCCAGCGCAGCCTCGGGACCTTCGCGATCCTGAGCCAGGTCGAACTGGCACGCGCGCGCGGCCTGCCGCACGTGTACCTGGGCTACTGGATCGCGCACCATCCCAAGATGGGCTACAAGTCGCGCTTCGACGCGCTGGAAGTCCTGGGTCCGGATGGTTGGCGCCGGCTGGCGCGCTGAACGCTCCCGTTTGTCCGCAAGCTTTCCCACGGTTGGCTGCGCGGAGCTGTTGCGAGTTAGATATCACAATGATATCGTTCCGCCACCCAACCCGGAGCGTGTCATGAACGAAACCAGGGCTTACTCGATTCCCGGCATTCCGAGCGCGGTAGTGACAGTGCTGTGTTTCTTCGCCTGCGGCGCCTTGTTCTTCGGCGGCGGCGCCACCCAGCAGCCGGGCTACGTGATCGCGGCGGTGGTCGTCTTCGTGCTCCTGGTGTTCCTCACCAAGGGCTTCTTCCAGGTGCAGCCCAACCAGGGCATGGTGATGCAGTTGTTCGGCCGCTACGCCGGCACCGTGCGCGAGGAAGGCTTGCGCTGGACCAACCCGTTCTACGCCAAGCGGCCGGTCAGCTTGCGCGTGCGCAACTTCGAATCCTCCAAACTCAAGGTGAACGACTCCGACGGCAATCCGATCGAGATCGCCGCGGTGATCGTGTGGCAGGTGGTGGACACCGCCGAGGCGGTGTTCCAGGTGGACGACTACGAGAACTACGTGCACATCCAGAGCGAGTCGGCCCTGCGGCAGATGGCGCAGAGTTATCCCTACGATTCGCACGACGACAACAAGCCTTCCTTGCGCAGCCATGGCGACGAGATCACCACGCACCTGCGCGACGAGATCCAGGAACGGCTCGGCAAGGCCGGCGTGAAGGTCATCGAGGCGCGCATCAGCCACCTCGCCTACGCGCAGGAAATCGCGCAGGCGATGCTGCAGCGCCAGCAGGCCGGCGCGATCATCGCCGCGCGCACGAAGATCGTGGAAGGCGCGGTCAGCATGGTCGAGATGGCGCTCGAGCAACTGAGCCAGCGCGGCGTGGTGCAACTGGACGAGGAACGCAAGGCGGCGATGGTGTCCAACCTGCTGGTGGTGCTGTGTGGCGAGCGCGGCACGCAGCCGGTGCTGAATACCGGCACGCTGTACAGCGGTTGAGTCGAGCCCGGATGACGGCTGACAAGAAAGCCTATCCGCTGCGGATCAGCCCGCAGGTGCTGGACGCGATGCAGCGCTGGGCCGGCGACGAGTTGCGCAGCGTCAACGCGCAGATCGAATATGTGCTGCGCGAGGCATTGCGCAAGGCGGGTCGACTCAAGTCCGAACAGGCGCGGGAAAAAGCGGGAGACTGAAGGAGAGTGGCGATGGCCGTCGCGCAGAATTGGCAATACAAGGTGGTTGTCCTCAAGGCGCAGGTGGCTGTCTGGGGACGCCTGAAGCCCGATGCCGCGCAGCACGCGCCCGATGAAACGGGCGCCAGGGCTGGGAGCTTGTCGGCATGATCCAGCCGTACGGGGCGCACGCTCCGACACTGTTCTTCAAACGTCCAGCATCAGCGAGCGCATCGAAATGAAACTCACGCTATCCATCCTGCTTGCAACGGTCGTGGCTGCTTCCGCGCACGCGCAGGCCACCCACCAGGTACCCGTCACGCCGCCCGCCGCGACCGCCTCCCCGGCCGCCAAGGTCATCAACGAGCTGGCGCCGCAGGCGGTCGCTGCGGAAATCGAATCGTGCATCAGCAAGACCGACGCGCTGCTCGCCGCGCTGGACAAGGGCGACTACCGGGGCGCCGAAATGGATTTCAATCCCACGATGCAGGCGGGGCTTCCGCCCGAGCAGTTGAAGCAGGCCTGGGAGGGATTGCCTGCGCGCTTCGGGCAACCCGGGCCGCGTGGCGCCCCGCACAACAGCTTGAGCGGCGGCTATGTCGTGATTACCGTGCCGATGCCATTCACGAACATGATGCTCGCCGCGCAGGTCGCTTGCGAAGCGGACGGCAAGATCGGCGGCTTCCATGTGATGACGCTGCCGACACCGGCACCGGCCGCGAGCGTCGCGCCCGCATCCAGCTCGGCACCCGCGCAGCGTTGAACAGCAACCCGCCCCCTGCCCAGCCGCCGGCGCGTTGCAGGAGCGAAGCCGAGCGCCGGGCGCTGATCGAGCGTGCGTTCGCGCTGGGCGTGCCGCGCGACTACG
>DASSFA010000215.1:0-4603 GCA_035694895.1 Rhodanobacteraceae bacterium
GGCCTTCCAGATCCGCGACGACTTGCTGGATGTCACCGGCAATGAAGCCGTGGTCGGCAAGACCCACGGTTCGGATGCCGCGCACCACAAGTCCACCTTCCCTGCCCTGCTCGGGCTGCGCGCTGCCGAACGACGTTGCGAAGCGATGTACACGGAAGCGCTGCGCGCGCTGGAACCTCTCGGCGATGCGGCGCAGCCGCTGCGCTGGATGGCCGACCATCTCGCGCACCGCGACCGGTGAGTGATGCCATGGGAAGGAGGATCCTCTTCGCGGTGCACGACTGGGGCCTCGGCCACGCCACCCGCAGCCTCCTGCTGATCCGCGCCCTGCTGGAGCGTGGCGATGCGGTGGACGTGCTGATGGCACCCGGCCCGGGCATGGACCTCCTGAAATCCGAAGTCGGCGGCGAGTGCGGGTTCATCGCCGAGCGCGACATCCCGAAGCCGTTCAGCCGCTGGCCGGCGTTGTTCTATCTGCGCATGAGCCTGGACATGCCGCGCGTGCTCGCACTGTTCCGGGCCGAGCATCGCCTCACCGAAAAGCTGGTCGCACAGCGCGGCTACGAGTGCATCGTCTCCGACAGCCGCTTCGGCGTGTGGTCGCGCGAGGCGCCGAGCTACTGCATCCTGCATTCGCTGCGGCAACTGATCCCGGGTCGTCCGCGCTGGCTGGAAAAGCAGGTCGAGAACTCGCAACGCAAATTGCTGCGCGGCTTCGCCAAGGTATTGGTGCCGGATGCGTTCGCCGACGGTGGCATCTCCGGTGAACTGGGCCATGATCCCGCGATCGACTGGGGCGAAGGGCGCCTGGTTTACATCGGTCCGCTCTCGGGCGTGCGCCGCGTCTACACGACCGAAGACATCGACTTCTTCTTTTCGGTTTCCGGCGTGGAACCGCATCAGTCCATGCTCGGCCGCTGCGTGCTGGATGCGCTGCCGCACCTGCCAGGCCGCGTGGTGGTGACGCTGGGCAAACCTTCGCGCGCGGGCGAGAAGCGCCGCATCGGCAATGCCGAGGTGTACGGCTATCTCGATCGCCGCGCGCAGGCGGAGATGCTCAACCGCGCACGCGTGATCGTGACGCGCTCGGGCTACACCACGCTGATGGAGCTGGCGGAGCTGGGCAAGCGCGCGCTGTTCGTGCCCACACCCGGCCAGAGCGAACAGGAATACCTGGCGCGCTTCCATCGCTCGCATGGACGCGTGTGGGCCACCACGCAGCGCGCGCTCGACATCCCGAATGACGTGCAGCACGCACAACGCGCTTCCGGCATGCCGCGCATCAGCAGCGCGGAGTCCGCGAACAACTTCCTTGCCGCAATCGCCTAGGCTTCACGGTGCTTGCTCCTCTCACGTCTGCGTTTGCGACTGCCGCGCAGCCGGCGCCAGAACGCGATGACCACCGGACCATTCAACAGCCACATCGCGCCGGTCCATGCGACGCGGAAGCCGAGCATCAACGCAAGTCCGTCGGTGTAGCCGATGCCCCAGCCTCGCGCGGCATTCATGCCGATCACCTCGATGGTGCCGATCTGGCCGGACAACCCGCCGGTCAGCAGCACGGCCGCGAGCGAGAAACAGTAGATCGTCGCCGCCTGCACGTAGCTGAGCTTGTCCAGGCCCACGCCGTGCCCGACGGCCAGGAAGGCCGCGATCAGCGCGCCGAGATAAACCGCGGTGATCAGGAAGTTGGCCCACAACACGCGCCAGCCCGCGAGGCGCTTGAGACCGCGGATCAGTCCGATGGCCTCATCCATCGCCTTGTGCAATTTTTCGTGCCGCACCTTGCCGGCAAGTTTTTGCGCGACGGGTTCGAAATGCAGTACGCCGAAAACCAGCGCGGCAATCAGAAGCAGCAGGCAGCCGGCCAGCGGGCGCAGCGGCGGCCAGTTGGGAATCCCGACCACCGTCAGCCAAAGCAGTACCACCGCGGTTTCCATCAACAGCATCACTACCGTCGCCGCCGAGCTGCGACCGAAATGGATGCGCTCGCTTTCGGAAAGCACCCAGTTCTGCGCGAAGATGCCGAGCGGAAACGTCACGGCCAGTTCACCCACCGCGAACGCGAGCAGGAACCGCCGCCGCTTCGGATGCGCACCAAGGTCCCCAAGCAGCAAATGCAATTGCAGGCCCTTGAACACCAGGTACACGAACGCGCAACCGAGCGTGATGCCGAGATCCACCAGCGGAATCGCACGGATGCGACCCAGCACCTTGCCGATGTCGCCCAGCGAGACGGCCAGGAAGAACAGTGCGCCTGCCAACAGGATCGGCAGGATGATTTTCGGCTTTGCCAGTGCGCGCAGGGCGCCGCGGATGCTCACGGCTCTAGAGACTGCGCGAAGCCGGGCGCAAAATCCGTCAATGAGTTGACGAAGTAAGCCACCGTCGCCGCCGGCGTAGCCCAGCCCGGCGCGCTGTCGCGCGGCCAGACGGTCGTCCAGGTTTCGCCGCCCTCGTGCGAAAGAAGGCGCTTGCGCCGCATCCAGTGCACGCGTTCTTCCGCCATCATCTGCCCACTATTGCGCTTCCAGATCGGATCGAGCCCCACGCCGGCCGCGTGCGCGGCGTCGCGGCCACGTTCAAGCCATGCGGCGAGCTGTGCGGCGGTGAAGCGCCGTGGTCCGTGCCGCAGGTACCAGGCCAGCAGGTGGCTGGGCGTCAGCACGCACAACGCCAACAGCATCTCGCGCAGCTCCGCCCCGAAGCGGCACTGGTTCGTCAAATCCGGATTGCGCAAGGCCGCGCCGCCGTGCACGACCACGCGCAGGCGGCCGGGACCGAGCGCGTCGTAGCTCAATCCGACCGGCAGCACGAGCGGCGACGTTGCGCGCCGCCGACTCACCTGCCACGGACCGGCGCGCACGCGCCCGAAAAAGCCAGTGGGCGAGATTGTGCCCTCCGGGGCCATGTACAACGAGTGGCCGCCATCCAGCAGCGCGGCGAAATTGTCGAGTTGGGTGTCGATCGTCTTGCGGAATTCCGGTTCGATTCGCCGCAACGCGCACAGTTGCAGCCGGCGCAGACCCCAATACGTGCGCCACGCCATGCCCATCGTGTCATGGGTAATGTCGCGCACGCGTGCGGGGAGTTCCCGCATGCGAGCGATCACCTCGCGCTGGCCGCGCGCGTTCAGCACGGTTTCCGGCGCGGCATCCCCCATGCCCGCAGCAATCAATGCCTCGATGGTTTCACCGAACAGGAATTCGCGCATTCGCCGTATCGGCATGGTGCGCACGCCTTCGAACAGCCAGCCCAGCGGAATCAAGCCCAACGCTCTTCGCAAGGGACGCGGCCACCGCCAGAGCAGATTGGCGAGCGCATGGCGTTCGAGCAGATCCTCGCGCATCGCGAAGAACGGCAGCGGATCCAGGATGCGCAGGCCGCGCCGCCTGCACAGCGACGCGCATACGATCGGAACGTCCGATTCCCGTTGATGGTTGGAAACCACCAGCGTGCCGGGCCGGCAGCCTGGCTGCAGCACACGCTCGACGCGATACAACGCCCGCACGGTGAGATCGAAACCCATTTCGATCAGCCACGACAGCTTCGGATGCGGGTAGAGCTCCGCTTCCGGCAGCAGGCTGAAGCTCACCGCTGATGGGTTCTGCATGGCGCCTCCGTGCGCGCAAAGGCCGGCGGGTACCCGCGCTATGTCAAGCCATTCTCCGGTGGCACATTTGAACCCGAACTAATCGAGACATCATCCGGCCTGCATCAAGCACGAGGGCATTTCAAATGTGCTTTGCACAACGTGAGTGTCTCGTATACCCGTCCCTCGCGGGCGACAAACGAAAAACGCCAGTGAGCACGGGCTCACTGGCGTTTCATTCCTGCGTTCGTCCATGGACGAGAAGATCAAAGAAACCGGCTTCCTGCCGGCTTTTCAATATGGCGCGCCCGGAGAGATTCGATCAAGCAAACGCCGTTCCTAGTCAATATCTTACGGTCATAGGAGTGGCACAGATCGCACACATTTCAGCAACTGTGCCAAGGCGCGACGGCACACGTTGGCACAGTGACACACCTAACCAGTGCCCAATATCCGTTCGACGACACGCTGCCCGCGTGGGTTCATGCGGATGATCTTGCGGCGGAGATTCATCGGGTCATGTTCGACCGAGATCATGTCGTACCCCGGTGTCCGCTTGTCGTATCGCACCTTCGTGAAGTCCTGCATGAGCCGGGATGCGACGCTGGCCGAAAATCCTAGTCGTAAAAAATCTTCATGCGACGTTCCACCGTCCCCCGACAAGTACACCCGCAACAGAAATACCAAATGTAGCGCGGGGATGTTCTTGTCCGTTTCCTTGAGCAATGCTTCCAACGTGCTCAGAAATTTTTTTGCTTCATGTTGTGCCGTCATGTTGAAGTCCCCCGTGATGCAGCGTTGACACATCAAATCAAGCGAAAGCCGCTTTGCGTATGAGCTTGCAAAAGTTCCATTGCCAACTGTGGTTCCATCTATCGATAGAGTTCCAATTTTGGATAAAAAATGTACAAAAAATGGCACAAAACGTGCCATTTTTTGCAGCCACATCAGTGACTTAAATGGCGCGCCCGGAGAGATTCGAACTCCCGACCACCAAGTTCGTAGCCTGGT
>DASSFA010000216.1:0-3817 GCA_035694895.1 Rhodanobacteraceae bacterium
ATGATATTTTCAGTGGGCAAGTATCCGTCATCAATAAGGCTCTCCATCAGAGCCCAGAACCACTCGGGCTCAACAGCAATGAGAGCATGGATGGCCGAAATTTCGTCGGCCTGTGCGAGCGTTCTGAAGTTGCGTATGTCCAGCGATAGCTTCTTTACCGCAAGCGACTGCGTGGTCGGCATGATTCCTCCCCTGTAGATCGCGCCTGTTGCCGTGGGTCACCTTACGCTCGGCACCGCAGATACTACTATCCGTTGACGGCAACTTGAATCGGAGTATGCCCTCGATGGCGGCTGAGCCACGTGCAACTATGTTGCTCTGTCCAATGCGTGGCGGGGCAGCTCGTCACGGCGGGATGCGACTGCTTTTCGCTTGACCGCTCCCCGGATCGCCGCAACGATTGCCACTCGCGAACGTGACAATTGAATTGGCGAGGGAACCAAAATGTTCTTGTACCCATGTTTGTACCCATGTCGCAAGCGCAATCAAATATGCTTTGTGTATCAATCTGTTACGCGCTTACTCAGTAAGCAGGTGCAGAACATCGAATGAGCGCCGCCTCGCCGCACGGCACACTGTTCATCGTCTCCGCGCCGTCCGGTGCGGGCAAATCCACGCTGGTCAACGCGCTGCTGGCGCGCGAGCCGGGGATCGCGCTTTCGATTTCGCACACCACGCGCGCGCCGCGTCCGGGCGAGATCAATGGCAGGCAGTACCACTTCGTGGATCGCGCGACCTTCGAGGCGATGGTCGTGCGCGGCGAATTCCTGGAACACGCGGAAGTGTTCGGCAATCTCTATGGCACGTCGCTTGCCGGCGTGCGCGCCCAGCTCGCGGCCGGGCACGACGTGCTGCTGGAGATCGACTGGCAGGGCGCGCAGCAGGTGCGCAAGGCGGTGCCGGGTTGCGTGTCCATTTTCATCCTGCCGCCTTCGCGCGCGGAGCTGGAACGCCGCCTGCGCGCCCGCGCGTCCGACAGCGAGGCAACGATCGAACGTCGGCTGGCCGAATCGCGCGAGGAGATGTCGCACGCGCACGAGTTCGATTGCGTGATCGTCAACGACGCGTTCGATGATGCGCTGGCTCAATTGCAGGCGATCGTGCATGCGGTGCGGGAAGGCGAGCCGCTGCCGCATGAACCGCACGGGAATCTGATAGCGCAACTGCTGGCGTAGCGACCACACGCGACACGCCAAACGGTGTGCCGCCGGGTAAACTAGCGCGCCTATGTCGCAAGCCCCCGTACAATTCGACAGCAGCGCGCCGCTGGTGCGGGTGCGCGACCTGCATACGCGGATCGGCGGCAAGGTGATCTTCGATGGCCTGAGCCTGGGCGTGCCGCGCGGCAGCATCACCGCGATCATGGGCCCTAGCGGCACCGGCAAGACCACGCTGCTGAGGCACATCACGGGGCAGATGCGCGCCGACGCCGGCAGCGTGAGCGTCGAGGGCGAGGACGTCGCGCGGCTTTCCCGCAACGCATTGTTCGCGCTGCGCGAGAAGATCGGATTCCTGTTCCAGAACTCGGCGCTGCTGACCGACTTCAACGTGTTCGAGAACGTCGCGTTTCCGCTGCGCCAGCACACGAAGCTGCCGGAAGCGCTGATCCGGATGATCGTGCTGACCAAGCTGCAGGCGGTCGGCCTGCGCGGCGCGGCGCGACTGATGCCGAGCGAACTCTCCGGCGGCATGGCGCGGCGCGTGGCACTGGCGCGCGCGATCGTGTTCGACCCGATGCTGATCCTCTACGACGAACCATTCGTCGGGCTGGATCCCATCGCGTTGAACCAGGTGCTTCGCCTGATCCGCACGCTCAACCGCACGCTCGGCATCACCTCGATCCTGGTCGCGCATGAACTCGCGGCGATCCGGCAGGTCGCAGACCGCGTGTACCTGATCGCCAACGGCAAGCTGGTCGCGCAAGGCACGCCGGACGAACTGGCTGCCGAGGCGACGCCGTGGACTCGGCAATTCTTCGGCGGCGAGGCCGACGGCCCGGTGCCGTTCCATTACCCGGCGCCGGATTACGCGCTCGATCTGGGGTTTGCGAAGTGAACGCGATCGTGCGCCGCAACTGGCTGTTGAACGGCATCGCGCAGGTCGGCGAGTGCGGCTTGTTCTTTCTAGCGATCCTTGCCGCCTTGCCGCGGAGCCTGCGCCACTTCCGTGAAATCTGCCGGCAGGTGTGGTTCGTCGGCGCGATGAGCCTGGTGATCGTGATGACCTGCGGGCTGTTCGTCGGCATGGTGCTGGCGCTGCAGCTTTACTACACGCTCTCGATCTTCGGAGGTACTGCGGCGCTCGGCACGGTGGTGGCATTGAGCCTGTTTCGCGAACTCGGGCCGGTGGTGACCGCGTTGCTGTTCGCAGGCCGTGCCGGGACCGCGGTCACCGCGGAAATCGGCCTGATGCGCGCCACCGACCAGATCGACGCGATGGAAATGATGGCGGTGGATCCGATCGCCTACGTGGTGGCGCCGCGCTATCTGGCCGGCGTGCTCGCGATGCCGCTGTTGATGTGCCTGTTCAATGCGCTGGGCATCCTCGGCGCGCACGCGGTCGGCGTGACCTGGCTGGGCGTGGACAACGGCACCTTCTGGGGCAACATGACTTCCACCGTGGATTTGTGGAAGGACATCATCGATGGCGTCTGGAAGAGCCTCGCGTTCGGCGGCGTGGTCACGCTGATCGCGGTCTTCCAGGGCTACAACGCACCGCCGACCTCGGAAGGTGTCGCGTATTCCACCACGCGTACCGTGGTGTTCTCGTCCATCGTGATCCTTGCTCTGGACTTCGTGATGACGGCTTTTCTTACTTGATCGTCATCCCGGCCATGGATTGGCCGGGATCCAGTGCCATGGAAGGTAAAGCAACTGGATTCCGGCCTGCGCCGGAATGACGAGAAAAATGGATTCCCGCATGCGCGGGAATGACGGTTATTCGGGAATATCGATCATGAATTCACGACCCAGCTACGCAATCGGCACCGGACTGTTCATCCTGCTCGGCTTCGCCGCGCTGGCGTACCTGGCCACGCAGACGACTTCTGTCGCGAATGTGCACCAGGGTCACAGCTACATCCTGAAGGCGCGCTTCTCGAACATCGGCCAGCTGAAGGATCGCGCGCCGGTCAAGATTGCCGGCGTGCGCGTGGGCTCGGTGCAATCCATCCAGCTCGAACGCGGCAAGATGGACGCGCTGGTGACGCTCAGCATCGACGACAAGTACAACGACATCCCCGACGATACCGCCGCCGCGATATTCACCAGTGGTTTATTGGGCGACCAGTACGTTGGCCTGCAGCCGGGTGGCTCGCCGGAGTACCTGAAGAACGGCGACGAACTGGTGCTGACCCAATCGGCGATGCAGCTGGAAGACCTGATCGGCAAGTTCCTGGTCAACGGCGGACCGAAGGGCGGCAGTGAATCCGCACCGGCATCAAAACCGAAATCCGCCTCTTCGGGCGGATAGTAGAAAGCAGGCTTGGTTGAGAAGTGCAGCCATGGACGGCTGCTTTCACGTGCAGGGATGCATATAAAGGAGCACCCATGTCGCGCTTCATCCGTTTCCTTTCCGTGGCGGCGATCGCAGCCCTTGTCGGCATCGCTTCGCTGATTTCCCCGCGCGCATCCGCGCAAGCCGCCGCACAGACCCCGCAGCAGGTCGTGCAGGGCATCGTGGACGAGCTGGGCAGCGCGCTGGACGGCCACCGCGAGGAACTGCGCCAGCATCCCGAGCAGTTGATCAAGGTGATCGACAAGATCCTGCTGCCGCATTTCGACATTGATTACGCGTCCCTGCTGGTGCTCGGGCGCCA
>DASSFA010000217.1:0-3647 GCA_035694895.1 Rhodanobacteraceae bacterium
TGGTAGGCCACGCAGCCTGCGACCGGGAAGCAGTGCTCGATCGGTTGCATGGACAGCGCGGGCGTGGCGAACACGTTCCAGGTCACGAACGGGCGCTGGATGTCGGCGTAGGTCGTGAAGCTGCGGTTGCGCGGCAGCTTCAGCACGTCGGATGCGAACGCGCGCGCCCGTTGCGCCAGTTCCAGCCGTGTGCGCAGCGCCGGCGTGGTCTGCGGATCGGAGATCACCTTGCCGATTGGCCTGCGCGCCTGCAGTACGCGCATTTCCCCGGCGGTCACGTGCGCGTAATAGCCCAGCGTCGAGCAGCCGGTCGAAATGACCATTGCCAGCACGGTGAAGCCGCGCAATGCGGCGCGGCATATGCCGGTCGGGCATTTCGGCTTGTGTCGTTCCGGCCGTACCTTCACACTTCGCGTTCTCCGCACCCGCACCCGATCCGATGCTGCTCCTGATCGACAACTATGACAGCTTCACCTTCAACCTCGCGCAATACCTGGGCGAGCTTGGCGAGGAGGTGAAGGTGCTGCGCAACGATGCGCTGGATGTCGGCGGCATCCGCGCGCTCGCCCCCTCGCGCATCGTGATTTCGCCGGGACCGGGCACGCCGGACGATGCGGGCGTGTCGCTGGCTTTGCTCAACGCGACCCGAGGCGAAGTGCCGATCCTCGGCGTGTGCCTGGGCCACCAGGCGATCGGGCAGGCATTCGGCGGTCGGGTGGTGCGCGCGAAGCAGATCATGCACGGCAAGACCTCGCCGATCCATCACCGCAACGAAGGCGTGTTCTCGGGTCTTCCCGATCCGTTCGAGGCCACGCGCTATCACTCGCTGGTGGTGGAGCGCGAATCACTGCCCGATTGCCTCGAAATCACCGCCTGGACGCAAACCGGAAGCGGCGAGCTGGACGAGATCATGGGCCTGCGCCACAAGAGCTTGCCGGTCGAGGGCGTGCAGTTCCATCCGGAATCCATCCTGACGCGGCACGGCCACGACCTGCTGCGGAATTTCCTCAACGCTTCCTGTAGGAGCGAGCGTGCTCGCGACAGTCGCCTGCACGCAGGCCCCTGCACCAGCTCATCTACTGCATGAGCGCGAACATCACCCCGCACGAGGCGCTGCAGCGCACCATCGAGCATCGCGAGATCTTCCACGACGAGATGATCGCGCTGATGCGGCAGATCATGCGTGGCGAGGTCTCGCCGGTGATGACCGCGGCGATCCTGACCGGCCTGCGCGTGAAAAAGGAAACCGTCGGCGAAATCGCCGGCGCCGCAGGCGTGATGCGCGAGCTGGCGATCCGGGTGACGGTCACGGGTGACACTTCGCACCTTCTGGACATCGTCGGCACCGGCGGCGATGGCGCCCACAGCTTCAACATTTCCACGGCATCGTCGTTCGTCGCGGCGGCGGCCGGGGCGCGCATCGCCAAGCATGGCAATCGCAGCGTGTCCTCTTCCAGCGGCAGCGCCGACGTGCTGGAAGCGCTCGGCGCGGCGATCGAACTAGAACCCGAACATGTCGCGCGCTGCATCGAGCAGGTCGGCATCGGTTTCATGTTCGCGCCCAGGCACCACCCGGCGATGAAAGCCGTCGCAGCGGTGCGCGGCGAAATGGGCGTGCGCACGTTGTTCAACATCCTCGGGCCGCTGACCAATCCGGCGGGCGCGCCGAACATCCTGATGGGCGTGTTCCACCCGGATCTGGTCGGCATACAGGTGCGCGTGCTGCAGCGCCTGGGCGCGCAACGCGCGATGGTGGTGCACGGTCGCGACGGTCTGGACGAGATCTCGCTCGGCGGCGCGACGCTGATCGGCGAGCTGCGCGATGGCCGGGTACGCGAATACGAGATCGAACCGGAGCAGTACGGCTTCGCGATGGCATCCAGCCGCAACCTGCGCGTGACGGGCGCTGCGGAATCGAGAGCGATGTTGCTGGAGGCGCTGGAGAACCGGCCCGGCGTCGCGCGCGACATCGTGACGCTCAACGCCGGCGCGGCGCTGTATGCGGCCAATATTGCCGACACGGTTGACGACGGAATCGAGCGTGCGCGCGAGGCGATCGCAAGCGGCGCTGCGCGCGCGAAACTGGATGAATTCGTGGCGACGACGAGGAAACCGGCATGAGTGGCGACGGCACTTTCGCGAAGCTTCCGCAACCGCCTTACTACGCGGTGATCTTCAGTTCGCGCCGGCGCACGCGCGAAGCGGACGGCTACGACGCGATGGCGGAGCACCTGTTCGCCCTGGTGCAGGGCCAGCCCGGATTCCTGGGCGCGGAAAGCGCCCGGGGCGCCGACGGCTTCGGCATTACCGTGGCCTATTTCGAAAGCGAAGAGGCCATCACGGCATGGCGGCGCCATGCCGAACACGCGCCGGCGCGGGAGCAGGGCCGTGCCGAGTGGTACGAAGGTTACGAAATCCGCGTGGCACGCGTGGAGCGCGCCTACGGGTGGCGCCGCGACGAAGTATGAGCGACAGCGATATTCTGCAACGCATCCTCATGCGCAAGGCGCAGGAAATCGAAGCGCGCAGCGCGGCGCTGTCCTTGCGCGAGCTGTCGGCGCGCTGCGCCGATCTTCCTGATACGCGCGGGTTCGCCGATGCGCTGGAAGCGAAGATCGAGGCGGGGCACGCTGCGGTGATCGCCGAGATCAAGAAGGCCTCGCCCAGCGCGGGCGTGATCCGCGCGGACTTCGATCCCGCTGCGATCGCACGCAGTTACGAAGCCGGCGGCGCGGCGTGTCTGTCGGTGTTGACGGACGTCGATTTCTTCCAGGGTTCGGATGCGTATCTGCAGGAGGCGCGCGCTGCGTGCGCGCTGCCGGTGCTGCGCAAGGACTTCACGATCGACCCGTACCAGGTCTACGAGGCACGCGCGATCGGCGCCGATGCGATCCTGCTGATCGTGGCGGCGTTGGGGGATGCCGCGCTGCTTGAACTGTCGCTGCTCGCCGCCGAACTCGAGCTGGACGTGCTGGTGGAAGTGCACGGCGAAGCCGAGCTGGAGCGGGCATTGGACGTCCCCGCACCGCTGATCGGGATCAACAACCGCAACCTGCGAACCTTCGAAACCCGCATCGAAACGACCTTGGAGCTGCGCGACCGTGTTCCGCACAGCCGCGTGCCGGTGACCGAGTCCGGCATCCGCACGCCCGAGGACGTCGCGCGGTTGCGCGCGGCGGGTGTGCACGCGTTCCTGGTGGGCGAGGCTTTCATGCGCGCGGCCGAGCCGGGCAGGGAACTTGCACGCCTGTTCGGTGGATCGGATTGAACGCAACGGAGGCGTGCGCATGAGCGCAACGCTGCAACCGGAATCTCCAACTGGCGACATGGGTGCGCGGCGCATCGTGCTGTTCGATTTCGATGGCACGCTGGTGCACGGTGATGCGTACACGATGTTCATCCGCGAGCGCTATCGTCGCGGGTGGTGGCGCGGGCTGCTGGTGCTTCCGATCGCGCCGGTGCTGCTCGCCATCGCCGTCAGCGAGCGCGGCCGTCGCGCCGCGGCACGCATGATGGTGCGGCTGGCCCTGCTCGGAACGGACCAGGACCGTTATCGCGAGCGCGCGGAAAACTTCGGCCGCGAACTGGCTCGCAACAGCCGGCTCTTCTCACGGCTGGGCATTTCCACGCTGAGGCGACACATGTAC
>DASSFA010000218.1:0-4923 GCA_035694895.1 Rhodanobacteraceae bacterium
GTCGAGGATCGGGTGTTCGCGCATGCCGAAGGTGGAGGAGATGCGGGTGAAGTCCACGGGTGTGCGCAGGAAGGACTTCTTCAGCGGACGACCATCGGCGCTGTAGTACGAGACATCTCCGGTTTCCGGATTCTCGAAGCGCACCGCGGTGTAGCGCTTGCCATTATTGATGAACTCGGCGGCGATGATGTCGCCTTCATGAAGGTATTCGCCGTCGCGATAGACGTCGTCGTAGATCACCGTGAAGCTGTCGCCGGGCTGGATGTCCTGCGCGAAGTCGATGTCGTAGCCGAACACCTTGGCCAACTTCAGGATCATCGCGTTGCTCATGCCTGCCTTGCTGCCGGCGGCGAACATCGAGCCCTGGATGACGCCGTGCGCGATGTGCTCGCGGTGTTCGACGTCGCGCGGCGTGATTTCCTCGACCAGCGGGCCCGTGGCGTTCTGGAAATGCAGGGTGACGCGGGTGGTGGCATCGCGGTCGAAGCGCAGCGCGCGCAATTCGCCGGAAGAACCGAGCAGGAACGCGATCTCGTCACCCGGATGGATGCGCTTCAGCGCGTTCACGTCCTTGCCGCTGCCGAGCACCCGGGCCAGATCCGCCGGCGAAAGATTGTGGTCGTGGAAGATGTCCGCCAGCGTCTCGCCGGGCTGCACGCGCGCGACCTGCCAGTCCTCGACCGCCGGCACCGAAGGCTGCATCGGCAGCGGCGGCAATTTCAGCGCCACCGTGGTGCGTGCGACCAGTCCGGCCGGCTGGCGCATCGCGTGAGCCCACGCCGGCAAGCCGACCAGCGTCAACAACGCGAGCAGCAGGCCGCCGCCGGACAGCACCCAGCGTTCGCGACCCCAGCGGATCGGCGCCGCGATAGCATTGCGGTAGAACGACCAGTGCGTGCAGCGCGCGTAAAAATGCGAATGACGTTGCTGTGCCTTGCGGCAGATCGCCTTGCGACGGACATGATGCGGAGTGGCACGACGCAGGCGAGGATTCATGGGATTTCCAGGGGGACAGTCGCAACGGCGGCGGGTACCATAGCCATCCTGTCAAGGGCGCGTCAATGCTTTGTTGGACAAACATTTGCGAGACATTCCTCGTTTAACGCACAATTAACGTCTACCGCACTTTCACGTTGCGAAACGGCATGCAAATCGCGCTTTCCGTCTCGCCGGCACGGGGCACCCACAGCATGACTACCGACGAACGCGCACTGGCGCTGATCCGCCGCGGCGCGGAGGAAATCCTGAAAGAAGACGAGCTGCGCGAGCGGTTGGCTCTTGCGCGTCCCTTGCGGATCAAGGCCGGCTTCGATCCGACCGCGCCGGACCTTCACCTCGGTCATACCGTGCTGCTCAACAAGATGCGCCAGTTCCAGGACCTCGGTCACCAGGTGATCTTCCTGATCGGCGACTTCACCGGGATGATCGGCGATCCCACCGGCAAGAACGTCACCCGCAAGCCGCTGACGCGCGAAGAGGTGCTGGCGAACGCGGAGACGTACGCCGCGCAGGTCTACAAGGTGCTGGACCGCGGGCGCACCGAGGTGCGCTTCAATTCCGAATGGTTCGGCAAGGTGGATGCGGCCGGGATGATCCGGCTGGCGGCTTCGCACACGGTCGCCCGCATGCTCGAGCGCGACGATTTCGGCAAGCGCTACGCCGCGCAACAGCCGATCGCGATCCATGAGTTCCTCTATCCGCTGGTGCAGGGCTATGACTCGGTGGCGCTGAAAGCCGACGTGGAGCTCGGTGGCACCGACCAGAAGTTCAACCTGCTGATGGGCCGCGCGCTGCAGGAGCAGAACGGCCACAGGCCGCAGATCGTCCTGACGATGCCGCTGCTCGAAGGCCTGGACGGCGTGCACAAGATGTCCAAGTCGCTCGGCAACTACATCGGCATCAACGAGCCGGCGATCGAGATCGTCACCAAGACGATGAAGATCGGCGACGCGCTGATGTGGCGCTGGTTCGAGCTGCTGTCCTTCGACAAATCGCTGGACGACATCGCGCGCATGAAGCGCGAGGCGGAAAGCGGCGCGGTGAACCCGCGCGATTTCAAGCTGGAGCTTGCGCGCGAACTCGCCACGCGCTTCCACGATGCGACCGAGGCCGAACGCGCGATCGCCGGCTGGCACGCAGTGGTGCGCGGCGAAGGCGATACCGCGCTGCTGCCGCTGGCCGAAATCCCGGTTCCTGCGGAAGGCCTGCGCCTGCCTGCGCTGCTGACCGCCGCGGGACTTACCGCGAGCAATTCGGAAGCGAACCGCAAGATCCGCGAGCGCGCGGTGCGCGTCGACTCGCACGTGGTGGAGGATGCGCAACGGGTGTTCGCGCCGGGCTTTGAAGGCGTGTTGCAAGTGGGCAAAAGAAATTTCGCCCGTGTGCGCTTGAACGCGGTCGCATAGTCACCGAAGGATTAGGGTACGCGCGCATGTTCGTCTACGTACCCGCCCGCCAACGTCGCACCTTCCGCTGGGCCACGCCGCTGCTGGTGATTGCCTGCGTGGCGGTGTTCTGCTGGCTGGCGCTGGCCTCGCCGGAAGCGCGCTACGCGGTGCTGGCGCACTGGGGCACGGTGCCGGCCCACCTGTTCGATCCGCACCATCCGTTCTCGGGGTGGCCATGGCTGCGGCTGCTCACCGCGCTGTTCATGCATGCCGACTGGCTGCATCTGGTCGGCAACATCTTGTTCCTGGTGATCTTCGGATTTTCCGCCGAGCGCGCGCTCGGCGGGCAGCGGTTCCTCCTGCTGTTCCTGCTGGGTGGAGCGTTCGCCAACGTGGTCGGCGCACTCACCCTTTCCGGCACGAACGCGCCGATCGTCGGCTGCAGCGGCGCGGTGTCGGCGGTGGTGGGCGCGTATCTTGCGTTGTTTCCGCGCGCGCATCTAGGGCTGGTGTTGCCGCTGGGACTCTACTTCGAATTCGTGCGCGTGCCGGCCTGGCTGATGATCGGCATGTGGGCGCTGCTGCAACTGCTGTTCACGCTGGCCGGACCGAGCTTCGGCACGGTGGTGTGGTGGGCGCACGTGGCCGGGTTCGGCTTCGGCATCGTGTTCGCGTTTGTGTCGCGCGGGGTGGTGATGCGCCGGCTGCGCGGGTGAAAAGCTGCTGCGCTCGGCATCTTGCGCGCCGGCGGTGCTCGGATCAGGCCCGGTACATGGATGTACCGCTTTGGGGCCAAGGAATCCTCACGTACTGACTGTACGCTGCGGTTCCTGCGCTCCGGCGACGCGCAACCTGCCGTCGCTCGCGACGCTTTTCACTACGCGCAGCTCATGTTCGTTTGAGCGCCATGCGTGCGAATCGGCGCAGCAATCCGCGCGCGTCGGGCGTGGCCTGCACTTCGCGGTGCAGGGCCGACACGTCGAAACCCTCCTCGATCAATGCGGGCTGGCGATTGCGCAGGTAGGCGCGCATGAAGCGCGTGCTGAATTCCGGATGGAACTGGGTCGAGATAGCGTTGCCGCCATAACGCAGGATCTGGTGTGGATCGGCCGCGGAGCGCGCCAGCACGCGCGCGCCGGGCGGTGCTTCCAGCACGCTTTGCCGATGCGTGGTATGCGCGGGGAAATTCACCGGCATGCCATCGAGCAGCGTGTCGTCATGGCCGTTGCGCCGGATCGGCTGCGTGCCGATCTCGCGCCCGCCCGGCAACCAGCCGACCGTACCGCCGAGTGCGTGCGCCATCAGCTGATGTCCGTAGCACACGCCGAACAGCGGGAGCTCCGCATCCATGGCGCCGCGCAGCCACGCCGCGGTGTTCTCGCTCCAGGCTTCGCGGTCGGTAACCATTGCGCCGGAACCTGTGATCACCGCACCGGCGATGTCTTTGGGTTTCGGCAATTTTCCGCCGGTGTCCACGCGTACCGTGCGCACCTGTTCCGGTTGCGCGCGCATCGCGGTGTGGAACCATTCGGCAAAGCCGCCGAGGCGCGCGAAGATGGGCTCCGGCGCTTCGCCGGTCTGGATAAGCAAAATGGGTTTCGTCATTCGGCGGGCAACACGTTCAGGACTTCTTCCACCGTGGTGATCCCGCGCGCCACCTGCGCAGCGGCGGAGATGCGCAGCGGCCGCATGCCTTCGGCCAGCGCGGTGGCGGAGAACGCGCCGAGATCCAGCTGCGACGAAATCATCGAGCGCAGCTTCGGGCTGATCAGCATCATCTCGTAGATGCCTGTGCGGCCGAGGAAGCCGGTGTTGCGGCACTCCAGACAACCCTTCGGGGCGTATACGCGCGCAGGCACCGGCAGGTCCCAGCCATGGGTCAGCACGCGCCAGGTTGATTCATCCTGCGTGCCCTCGACCTTGCAATGCGGACAGAGCGTGCGCACGAGCCGCTGCGCGACCACGCCGGCGAGCGTGGACTGGATCAGGTAATGCGGTGCACCCAAATCGAGCAGGCGCGTCACCGCGCTGGGCGCGTCGTTGGTGTGCAGCGTCGAAAGGACAAGGTGGCCGGTGAGCGAGGCCTGCACCGCCATCTGCGCGGTTTCCAGATCGCGGATCTCGCCGACCATGATGATGTCGGGGTCCTGGCGCAGCAGCGTGCGCACGCCCGCGGCGAAATCGAAATCGATCGCCGGCTGCACCTGCGACTGGTTCAGCTCCGGCGCCACCATCTCGATCGGATCCTCGACCGTGCAGACGTTCAATTCCGGCGTGGCGAGGTGCTTGAGCGTGGAATACAGCGTCGTGGTCTTGCCCGAACCGGTCGGCCCGGTCACCAGCACGATGCCGTGCGGGCGTTCCACCATCTGCTTCCAGGCTTTCTCTTCTTCGGCCGAGAAACCGAGCTGCGAAAAAGCCTTCACCACGATGTCCGGGTCGAAGATGCGCAGCACCAGCTTCTCGCCGAACGCCGTCGGCATATCGGAGATGCGCAGCTCCACTTCGCGCCCGGCAGCCGAGCGGGTCTTGATGC
>DASSFA010000219.1:0-2891 GCA_035694895.1 Rhodanobacteraceae bacterium
GCCGAAAGCGGCCCGCACAGGCGAAGGAAGGCCGGGAGCAGCCCGATCGCGATCGCGTCGGCGAGTTCACGGCCTTCCGCCAGCGCATGAACGAGCGGATCCTGGAGCACGACAACCAGGTCGTACGCCGGTTCTTTGCACTGGACACGCAGACCTACAAGCCGGGTGCGCTGAACGAAAAGACCAAGGAGCTGCTGGGGCTGGTGGCCTCGCTGGTGCTGCGTTGCGACGACTGCATCAGCTACCACGTCGCCCAATGTCGCGAAGCGGGCGTGAATCGCGACGAGTTCTTCGAGGCGTTCTCGGTCGGGCTGGTGGTGGGTGGCTCTATCGTGATCCCGCACCTGCGGCGCGCGGTGGATTTCCTCGACCAGCTCGAAGCCGCCGGCACGCCGGCCTGAACCCGCCCGCCAGGCTCCCCGAGCTGGCGTGAAGCATGGCGATCGCCGATAATTGCGTGTTTGCCTGCGCGGCTTTTATCGCGCCACAGGAGTTTTTTGCATGACCACCACCATCGCGGTGATCCGCGGCGACGGCATCGGCCCGGAAATCATGACCGCCACCTTGCGCGTCCTGGACGCGCTCGACGCGGGGCTCGCCTATGAATTCGTGGATGCCGGCATGGCCGCGCTGGACAAGCACGGCGAACTGCTGCCGCAGGCCACGCTGGATTCCATCGCCAAACACCGCGTCGCGCTTAAAGGTCCGTTGACCACGCCGGTCGGCAAGGGCTTTTCCTCGCTCAACGTCGAATTGCGCAAGCGCTTCGACCTGTACGCCAACGTGCGCCCTGCGTTGACGCTGCCGGGCACCAAGGCGCACTACGACAACATCGACATCATCACGGTGCGCGAGAACACCGAAGGCGCGTACCTTTCCGAAGGCCAGACGCTCTCGGCCGACGGCCAGACCGCGCAATCCATCGTGCGCAACACCCGCCGCGGCGCCGAACGCATCGTCCGCTACGCCTTCGAGCTGGCCGTGAAGCGCGGGCGCAAGAAAGTCACCGCGGTGCACAAGGCGAATATCCTCAAGACCAGTTCCGGTCTGTTTCTGGACGTGGCGCGCGAGGTGGCCAGGGAATACCCGCAGGTCGGCTTCAACGACATGATCGTGGACAACACCTGCATGCAGCTGGTGATGAATCCCTGGCAGTTCGACGTGATCGTGACGACGAATCTGTTCGGCGACATCCTTTCCGATCTATGCGCGGGGCTCGTCGGCGGGCTGGGCCTGGCGCCGGGTTCCAACATCGGTTCGGCCGCGGCGATCTTCGAGGCGGTCCACGGCTCGGCGCCGGACATCGCCGGCAAGCACGTCGCGAACCCGTGCGCGTTGTTGCTGGCGGCCGCGGACATGCTCGACCACATTGGCATGGTCGAACACGGCACCCGTGCGCGCGAAGCGATCCGCGCCACGCTCGCGGCGCACGACCGCGTCACGCCGGACCTGGGCGGCAGCGGCAGCACGGAAACATTCGCGGATGCGCTGGTGGAGCGGGTGCGCGCGGCGTAGGACCCGTTCGCCCGGAGCGGAGATGCAGCGCCGGGCGACGATGCCTAGTTCGGCGGTTGCGAGAGGGTGTCGTACTTTTTCACCAGCGCCTCGAATGCCGGGTTGCCGCGCAGTGGTATCCAGGCCGGATAGACGCTGAGATCGCTGCAGGCGACCGGCAGCCCCGCGCAGATTTTCGGCAGCAGCTCCAGTGCGGTGTCGTTCCGGCCGAGTGCGGCGTAGAGCTGGATCACATCGAACATGGAATTCGGATCGAGATCGGCACGCTGGCGCAGCGCGTCCACCGCGGCCAGCGCCTGCGGGAGCAGCGTGGGATCGACCTTGGACTGGTACGTCAGCCTGCTTGCAGCGACCAGCGCCCTGGCGGGTGGCGTGTCGGGCTGCACCAGATCGAAGGCATGCGCCGCGTCCTTGACGCGGTGCAACAGCGAATAAGCCAGCGCCAGCGTGAATGCATTATCGGCGCTGTGAGGCGCCAGCTTCATCGCGGCCAGCGCGGGCGCCAGCGCCTGCGCATAGTCACCGAGGTCCAGAGAGTAATCCGCGAGATTGCTTTGCGCGTTCGCGTTCTGCGGGTCGAGCTGTACCGCTTCCTGTTCCTGCGCCCGCGCCGGTCGCAACGGCAGCACGGTGCCGTAATCCAGGTGCGCGACAGCGTTGCTGGGATCAAGCTTCAGCGCGCGTTCGTATTCGGCCTTGGCCTGGGCGATCCTGCCTTCCGAGGCATCGGCATTGCCGAGCTGCACCAGCGCATCCACGTTGCGCGGGTCCAGCGCCAGTGCCTTGTTCGCCTCTTCGCGCATCCTGGGCAGCGTGTCTTTCAGCGGCAGCGTGGAAAACTGGGTCAGGCCGAACCACGCGCGCGCCAACCCGGCGTGGGCGGCGGCGTACCCGGGATCGAGCGCGATCGCCTGCTCCAACAGTTCGCGGGCCTGGTCGAATGGCGCAGCGGTTTTGCCGAGATCCATCAGGGCGCGCGCCTTCAGCACCAAGTCGTGTGCCTGCGGGTCCACGATGGGCGCGGGCGCGAGGCTCGCGAACTTCACCTTGAGTGCATCCGCGATCGCCGCGGAAATCTTGTCCTGTACCTGGAACACATTGGCCAGCGAATCATCGTAATGCGACGACCACACCTGTTTGCCGCTGCGGGTATCCACCAGTTCCGCGATCACCCGCACTTTGTCGTTCTCGCGCTCGATGCTGCCGTGCAGGAGGTTGGCGACATTCAGCGCCACGCCGACCGCGTTCGGCGATTCATGGCTGTCGCGGTATTTCGATGCCGTGTCCCACGCGATTACCGTGAGCGCGGGGTTCTGGCCCAGCGCGTTGGTCAGTTCCTCGGTGATGCCATCGCTGAAATACTGCTGTTTCGGATC
>DASSFA010000220.1:0-7671 GCA_035694895.1 Rhodanobacteraceae bacterium
ATATATCCACCACCACACGCGGCTCGCGCTCGTAAATCGCGCTAAGCCACTCCCGAAGCCAGATAGAACTCGCCGGGTCATGATTGCCCTCGGCACACAACACGATCACGCGCTTGTGCTTTTCCAGTAGCAGCGCGATCACTTGCCGCAGCAGCCGAATCGCAATCCGCACGATCTTCTGGAACCGCGTGTCCGCGTCCAGAACGTTCTTGCTCTCGGGCGTCAGCGCCAATAGGCCATCCGTGTGCAGGAAGTCGCCAAGCTGCGCCAGCACGCCAGTTTCAGCGTCCGGCGCGCGTTCGATTGCGCACTTGAACCAAGCAACCAGTAAGGATTCGGCAACCTTCACGTCCCAGTCGTCGCCGCGCGTCTCTTCGCCCCATGCCAGCGCGCCGAGATGGTAGTCGGTGATGACGTACAGGTTTAGCAGGTCCGCAAGCGTCTGCTTCGGACCCTTCGTTCGCACTACACGCGGCAGGCTTTCGCCCATCGCCTGGTATGCAGCCTCCATCAACTCCCGCTGTGCATTCGGGTCAACTTGCGACTTGACCCACTGTCCCTTGATTTCGCCATCCTCGCCATACAGCGTCGAAACGCCGCGGACGTGATAGCCATCAGGAACCGCATGCGTCCAGCCGTGCTCGGGACTATGACCTTGGCGTGCGAGCGTCCATGTCTTGCCGCACCCAGCGCACAGCGCCCTGCCGGAGCCATTCTTTTTGCCCCGAGCCGATCCACATCGCGGGCATTGCATCAGCTTGTCTCTGGCGCTCTAGGGAGCGTGTTCCATACCCATTTTGGGTAGGTTCGTACCCGAATTGGGCAAGTCCACCGTCACCCCGGCCTCCGTCACCGTCACGCTAGGCACGGTCAGCGTGCCGATCCGGTGATCCAGCCAGCGGCGATTGGTCAATTCCTCGATCCGGTTGCCGCGATAGTCCCACCACGTCAGCGCGAACAGGTCATCTTGCAACCGCTCGACCAGCAGGGCGGATGCGGCGGGCATCAGTGGCTAAACGGCAGCACGGCCTTGTCGCAGATCACAGCGACAACCGGCGTGGAACAAACGCCGTCCTTGCACACGGTCGGCACGATCACCAGCGCTTGATGCTCCGCGATGCACGCGGTTTTCTGCGGCGGCGCAACCCGGGTCAGCAGATCAACGGACACGGCCATACTGGCGAGCGCGCAGATCGCGGTCATCGCCAGTAGCCAACGCATTTTCAGGCTCCAGAAACGCAAAACCCGCCAAAATGGCGGGCCGGTCGTGGAAAAATCCCACGATAGTCTTTTACCGCAAAAAGTGCGGGGGAATCAATCCCGCACGCATCACGCCGCGATACGCTGCCCCAGCGCCTCTGACATGCAGATCGCAGCGTCCTGCTCGGCGGTCACGCATAGCTCATGCAGATATTCGTACGGGAGCTGCCATCCCTCGCGATAGGTGGACTCATCGCAGCCGATGGCCGCCGCCCGCTTCCGCCCGCTTATGCCGACGCGACCGAGACCCTTGCAGTGCGCGCAGGCGACCAGCACCGTCTCCAGCATCAGGTTGCCACGCCCAGCGCAGTGTGTGCACAGATTCGGCGCGGCCATCTCCGTCAGCACCGCCAGCCGGATCGCCCCATAACGCGAGCGCGGCCCGATCGCGGGCCACATTTGCGCACGCGCAGTCTCCAAGTCACGCCGCGCGCGGCGCAGGCTGCCACGTCCGTCATGCTCGGCCAAGTGTTCGGCCAACTGTGCGGCGCGCAATTGATCTGCCAGCCGCGACCATTCATCGAACTGCGCCTGCGTCAGGGCTGATAGTAATTCCGCGCGCGTGGTCCGCGCACCATCCGGCCACCAGATATGGCACAGGATTTCGCGGCCCAGCCCCTGCGGCACCATCCCCAGCGCACCCGCTATGTCCTCCGTGGTGAGATCGGGAATGCCGCCGCGCACGATCATCCCGTACTGCGCCGATCCGGGATTGAGCCTCGCCATCAGCTTGCGGATATTGGTCATGCGCTGTACTCCATCACCTGCCGCTGGCCGTACTCGATCCGCGCCGCCGTGATGTCCTCGGCAATCTCGCTCGCCTTGATCGCGGCGGTATAGGTGCCCACGATCCGCTCAGGCTCGTTGTTCGCGATCCGCCGAGCGGCAGGCATTCGCGGATTGGCGCACACAAGGCACCCGCTGTCCTCGATCCACAATTGCAGGTCGTAGCGCCGGTTCTTCAGCGTGTCACGGAACCGGATCGCCAGCATGTCCGCGTTCCCGACGATATGCCCTAGTACCGTTGGTGTGCCTTTCACGCCGCCCTCCTTGCGCCGAGCATCGCCAGCGCGTCATCTTCGGTTTCGAGTACGTACACCTTGCCGCCGCGTTGCTTGGCCTCGGCGTGCCACAACACTTGATCCGGTGTCAGCTTGCGGCGCGAAGGAGGTTTGCTGCCGTCCTTGCACTCGGCCAACAACCATTGCCCGCGCCACAGGACAAGCAAGTCCGGAAACCCGTCGCCCATCCGCGAGCAGTCGCGCACCAGCGCGCCCATGCCTTCCAGCGCCCGCACGATGGCGGATTGATTGGCGTCAACTCGGGCGGCATATTTCCTCATGCGCACAACCTCCGAATTGTGTCGGCTACCGCATCCCATTCGTCCACCTTGCGCAGGTACCACGCACTCCGATCACCATGGATGCCCGACTTGCCTTGATGGCATTCCGGGCACAACGGGACGGTCAGGAAGTCGGACGCTTTCTGCCCCTTGCCGATCCCTGCGCGAATGTGATGCGCAGACGATGGGGCAGGCCGGCCGCAGATGAAGCACGGCAGCTCACGCACACGGGCTATGTAGCGAGCGGCGGAGATCACGCGGCCCACCTCGCATCTTCCGGAAACTCCAGCATCACCCGCCCGGCGTAACCCTCCTTCACCGCGTCCAAGTATTCCGATAGCTGTGCCGTACTCATCAGCGATGTGACCGGCCAGTAGCGCATCGCCGCGATCTTTTGCTCGTACGCCAGCGGCTTGATTGCCGCGTCGTAGGCGGCGCGGAAGTCCTCGTCCTCCGTGCGCAGGATCGGCACGCCGTAATGCAGCTTGCAGAAACACTTCACGCCGAGCGCGGTGTCCTCGCGCAATTCGTTCGCCACCTGCTCGTACCACACATGCGACAGTGCGTTTTGCGCTGCGGTGCGATCCCTGTCGTGCCGCCAGCTCAGCCGTAGCCAGCCGTGCGCCTTAAGGTCGGCGCGTATCTGGCCGATGGTGGCCGAGAGGGACTCCGCGCTATGGATGCGGGCGGTGGTCATGCGCATATCTCCGCCAGCAGCGGTGCGTCGCCGTGGATGCGCCGCCGGGCAATGTCGGCGTATTCGGGGTTAAGCTCGATCAGGATGGCGTCGAAGCCCTCGATGTCGGCCGCGCGTCCGGTGCTGCCGCTGCCGGCGAACGGGTCCAGTACCGTGCCACCCGGCGGCGTCACCAGCCGGACGAGCCAGCGCATCAGCGCGGTGGGCTTGACCGTGGGGTGGTGGTTGCGCGCACTGCGGTCGGTGTTTGCCGACTGGAAGGTTCCCGGCGACTGCTCGCCGCTGGACCGGTTCAACGCCTTGGCGGGTAGATCGTCGCAGCCGACATTGCGATCTTCGCGGCTGGCCTTGGCGCAGTAGAAGAACCGCGCGGCGCTGCCGGAATCGCCGATCGTGTCCGCCCGGGTGGCCTCGCCGCCGTAGGTGCCATAGCACACGCTGCCCGGACCATCTTGAGCAGCGCGGCGCGTGCCGGCCTTCATGATACCACTGGCCGTCATGGGGAACGCCGCCAGCACTTCATCGCTGCCGTCGTGGCAGACGTTGGCGGGCCAGCGGCCAGCATCCTGCATTCCGATCAGTTGCGTGCGGCGATCAGGCTGTGTGTGTGACTGCTCGAATTTACGACCGCCCGTCGAATTAAGCACGGGCACGGGTTCGCCTGCCACCCGGCACCCGTCGATGTTCAGCGCGCCCGTGCCGTGCTGCATGACATTCGCTGCGACGGTCCCAATCAGCGGCTTGCGCGCCACCACAATGGGCTCGTGCGCGGGCTTGAGAGCCGTGCCCCAGCCTGCCCACTGTTTCGCGGCATCCGTCGCCGGAGCGGTGATGTCCAGGTTGTTGCGACTGGACGCGAACACCTGAACGTCGCGCTCGTCGGCGGCATTGTGCAGGTTCCACGGCTTGTCCATGCCTGGCGGCTGGTAGCGCCCGACCACCTCGGTGCGCTTCGCGCCAGCGGCCTTGTCGATCGCCTTGCTGACGTCGAGCGACTTCGGGAACCCGCTGCCGTACAGCCACATGATCTGGTCGCGGATCTCAAAGCCAGCATCCTCGATCGCGCAGGCGAGCCGGTGATAGGTGCGCGAGCCGCCGAATGCCAGCAGGTGGCCACCTGGTTTCAGGACGCGGAAGGCTTCGCCCCACACGCGCGGGTCGTAGGCGATACCGGACTTGTCCCACGCTTTGCCCATAAGGCCAATCTCGTACGGCGGATCGGTCACGATGCTGTCCACGCTCGCATCGGCCCGCGTACGCAGCACGTCGCGGCAATCGCCCTGGAGGATGCGGATGCTCACCGCACACCCCTCCAGTGAATTGCGCACTCCACCATCCCCTCGCGCTTGCACCGATCCTCGAACCGCTCGCCGTATTCCTCGCCAGAATCGTTTCGCGCATAGGTCACGCGCGGCTGCATGTCGCGGCACAGGTCGGCAAGCTCTGCGGCTGCCGTCCATTTCTCGCGGCGCTCCGTGCGCTCCGTCTTGCGCTTGGCGGTTTCGCGTCGGGCCAGGTCCGCGAGATTCATTCGACTTGACTCCGGTCAATGAATCGCGGCGCGTTGAATCCTCGCTTGCGGGGAAATTGCACAACCTGCTCGGGCGGCCGTTCCTCCGTCGCACGGAATCGTGCGCAGGCATCGTGGGCGTGCAGGTAGCAGTCGCCTTTTGGGCCATTGCGCTGCTTGGCCAGCATCAGCTCCAGCAGGTGCGGCTTGTCAGCGCAGGGCCGGTGCAGAAGGATCACAACATCCGCGTCCTGCTCGATTGCGCCGGATTCGCGCAAGGATGTAAGCGTGGGCTTGTGGTCGCCGGCCCGGTTCAATTGCGAAAGCAGGATGATCGGAACCTTCAGTTCCTTCGCCAGCGCTTTCAGGGTGCGCGTGATGATCTGGATCGCGTCCGTGAGCTTTTCGGCCTTCGGCGGCGTGATCTGCGTCAGGTAATCAATCACCACAAGGCCAATCCGCTGCATGGCGTTCGCCTGCCGCACGCGGGCGCAGATGGCCTCGACGGTCAACCCGGCGGTTTCGTCAATCAGCAGCGGCAAGCCGTCAATTTCCGCGCCTGCATCCGTGATGCGCGGCCAGTCCGATTCCTCGATCTGCTTCGGCTGGCGGATCAGCTTTCCGTCAATCCCGGACAGATGGGCAATCGCCCGGTCAGTCAGCTCGGCACCGGACATTTCCAGCGACAGGAACAACGTCGCGTGCCCCGCCTTGGCCGCGTGTAGCGCCGCCTGCAACGCAAGCGCGGTCTTGCCCACGCTTGGCCGTGCACCGATGATGATCAGGTTCCCGCGCTGCCATCCGGCCGTCATGGCGTCCAGCCATGCGATCGAAGTCGGGACGCCAGTCAGGTCGCCCACCTGCTCGCACCGCGCCGCCATCAGCGCAACGGATTCCTTCAGGAATTCCCGCGCGTGCTTGATCTGCGACGCCATGCGGGGCACACATGCCCCGATCAGCCGCTGCGCTTCACCCAAGGCGTCCTCGCCGCCCAGCTTGGCGATCTGCTCGCCCGCTTTCCGCACCCGCCGCGCCGTGGCATCCCGCGCCACGATTTCCGCGTAGGCCCGGATATTGGCCGCGCTCGGCGTGGCATTCGCCATAGCCAACGCATCGGCCTCCAGCGCCGGATTGCGGTCTGCGATGGTGGAAAAATCAATCGGGATTCCGCCCCTCGCAAGATCGGTCATCACCTGCCACATCGCCCGGTTCAGGGGCGTGGAAAAGTCATCGGCCGTCAGCAGGTCAGCGGTTTTCCAGTAGGCGGACTCGCCCACCATGGCGATGCCGCCAAGCACGTTCGCCTCGGCGTCGCGGATGCGGCTCATGCGCGTTTCTCCAGACGGTCCATCGCCTTCTCGAACACCCGCGTCACCACGTCTCCACGAATCAGGTAATCGAAGTTTGGCCTCCAGTTTTCGTGCCCGTTTTTGTAAGGCCCCGTGCCATTCAGGAACGGGTCGTCCGCGCATTCCTCCCAGTAGGCATTCCAGAACTCAAGCGAGCGGCGCTGCGCGTTTGCCTGCCATGCATTACGCAGTGCAGTACGCCGCTTTGACGTTAGCTCCCGGACCTTCGGCAACCGCTCCAGGTTGCCGTTGTAGCCATCCACGATGGCCTGATACGGGATCGCTTCGGATCGGTTTTGCGGTGCTTCGCCTGTGGGCGATGCACCAGAACCGATAGGTTCTGAATCGTCTACGTCTACGTCTCCGCCTACGTCTCCGCCTAAGTGCGCATTTGATTGCACGTGCTTAGCATCTGCTACGCATTCGCTATGCATGTGCTTATCAGGTGCCGGGTATTTGCTTTCCTTGGCGCGCACTTGCTGCCGGAAGTCCTGCAATTCCAGATACGCCTTGTCTGCGACCGTGTAGAGAACGATCAGCCTTGCACCAACGCACTCGGCCAGGTGTTTGGAGATCGAGTCTTCTTTCACGCTATCCAGCTTCAGCGGGTAGCAGGACGCCCGTAACAGCGTCAGGTTTGCGGAGAAACGTCCGTAGTCATCCACTACGGATTGCAGCCGCCGATAGAACAACTCGGCGTTTGTGGACAGCGAGTTGACACGCTCGCTGGTCAATATCCCCTCTCGGAGAATCCGGTTAGGCATCGTGACCATCCGTCATCGGATCGTTCGATTGCTCGGCTAGGGATGTTTTGAGCTTCGCCAGCAACGCGCGCAGTTCGCGGGCATCGGATTCGGCCTTGAGTGCGCGTTCCTCGGCCTGCGCGAGCGCCTCAGTCAGCGCGGCAATGGATGCCTCGGCGGCACTGATGATTTGCGACTCGCTCACGTCCGCACCCTCTGGAAGCGCCGCAGTTCGATCTGGACGATCTGCCAGGCCGTCTGCCACCACAGACCCTCGATCTGCCGCCAGAGCGCCTCGAAGGCCGTCGGCGTCATTCCGTTGGCCAGTGCCCGCGCGCGCATCAGGTCGTGATTGCGATGCTCGGGAATATTCATTCCGGCATCTCCGAAAGGACATCGTTGAGGTGCTCGGCGCGCTTCATGTGCATGTCGCGCTCGGGGCCATCGGGCAGGCAGTGGATGTAGCGCAGGTGGTGTTCGATCACCGCGGAAATCTCGGCGCGATCGAAGGCGAGCAACGGGTTTTCTCTCATCGGCATCTACTCGCAATGTGTGCGCGCACAATCACGCGCTCGCATCCGTGCGAGTGAATCCGGCTATCCATGTCCCCAGCCCGCGCTCCCTGCGCGGGGTGAATCAGGCAACGCGCAACATCTCCGCGTAGCGCGTAGTCATGTCGGCGTGCAACGTGTCGTGCAGGTCGCGCACCTGTCGCAGCAATTGCGAACCGAGCGCGCAACACAGTGGATCAATCAATTTGTCGGGCACCG
>DASSFA010000221.1:0-8120 GCA_035694895.1 Rhodanobacteraceae bacterium
ACTCCTTCCCGAGCGGATCCATGCTGGGGCCGGAGAAGCGCGTATCCAGGCGGCCGGTGGTGATGTCTTCACCGTTCTGCAATTCATGCTCGAACATGCCGCCGGTGACGCGCAGGTCGGCTTTCAGCAGGTAATCGACGGGCAGGCCGGTGAAGTCGGAAAGCTTCTGCGCGATTTCCTTCTCGCGCTCGGGGCTCAGCGTAGAGCCGGCCATCAGCGCCTGCTCGTATTCGCCGGTGGCGAATCTGGTCGCCTGTTGCAGCAGCGGCTTCAGGCTGCCGTGTTCGTATTTCGGAAGCTTGTGGTGGTACCAGGCGGTGGCCGCGTAGGTCGGGAGCGCCAGCACGTACGGCAGGTCAATGCCGGGGCTGTTGTCGGCGCCGTCCACGCTGGTGGCGAAGTTGAGGATCTGCGACAGCAGGATCACCCCGTTGAGGTCCACGTTGTCGCGGGTCTCGAGATCGGCCGCGAGCACCGCCGAGCGGGTGGTGCCGTAGCTTTCGCCGAACAGGTACTTCGGCGAATTCCAGCGGTCGTGCTGCGACAGGAAGGTGGTGATGAACTTGGCGAACATGCGCGCGTCGCCGTCCACGCTCCAGATCTTCTTGCTCAGCTCCTTGAAATTCTTCTCGCGCGCTTCCTTGGTGTCGCCCTGCGGCAGCAGGCGGCCGAAGCCCGTGCCGGGCGCATCCACGAACACCAGGTCGCTCACGTCCAGCAGGCTGTAGTCATTGTTGACGAGCTGGTACGGCGCGGCCGGCGTGTGGGTGTCGTCCTTGGTCACGATGCGCTTGGGACCGAACGCGCCCATGTGCAGCCACACGGTGGAGGAGCCGGGGCCGCCGTTGTACAGGAAGGTGATCGGCCGTTTGGAAGGATCCGCGCCGCGCTTGATGTAGGCGACATAGGACATGCTGGTCTGCGGCGTGTGTTCGTCCAGCCCGTTGCCGTCCAGCACCAGCGTGCCGGCGATCGCGTCGTAGGCCACGCTGGTGCCTTCGACGTTGACCGTGCCCTGCGTGGTCGAGGATTGCGACTTGGCCATTGCCGCCCAGGCGGCATTTTCGCTGCCGTCCTGGCTGGATTTGTCCGTGGAGGAGCCGGATTGGTCGGCGGCGAAGGCCGGCAGACTGCACAACAGCAGCGCGCCCAGCACGATGCGGAATCGGAGCGGTTTCATGTGGTGATCACCCTGGCAGCAGAGAACCCGGCGAGTATGCGCGCGCGGACGAGCGCGTCCATAAGTCACAAGTCATGTTCGGCGGCCGGAAAGCTGCTGCGCTTGGCAGGCCACGCGCCGGCGGTGCTCGGCATCCTCATGTACTGGCTTGTACACTCCGGTGCCTGTGCGCCGCCGTCACGCGCCCTGCCTTCGCCCGCGACGCTTTCCAATCCGCCGGATCAGCTTGGGAGTCAACCGTTCGGCGCCGGATGCCTGGCATCTATCACGCGTACCACGCGGAAGCCGATGCTGGTGTAGCCGATGTCGGAGCCGGCGGTTCCCTTCCGGCCGAGCACCGTCTGGTGGCTGCCGTCACGCCAGGAAAGCCCGCGGAAAACGCGTTCGCCGGCGGAGCCGCCGTCCAGCCATTCGCTGACGTTGCCGTACATGTCGTAGGCGCCGACGCCGCTCGGCGCGTAGCGGCCGACCGGCGCCGTTTCGGCGGCGCCGTCGCTGCAGGCGAAGCGGTCATTGTCGAGCTTGGTCTGGCGGGTTGCGTCGTCCACGTTGCCGCGCGCGCAGGGGCTGCCGGCTGGAACACCGCGCGCCGTGCGCAGCCACTCGCTCTCGGTCGGCAACCGGTACGGTTCCCCGGTGCGGCGCGACAGCCAGGCCGCGTAGGCGGCCGCATCGCTCCAGCTCACGCAAACGGCCGGATGATCCCCGGTCTGCGGAAAGCCCGGGTCGTTCCACTTCAGCCCACGCCATCGCGAAAACGGATGGAACGCCTCGACGCAGGACGCCGCGGGCCGATGGGTTTCGCGCGCGAATTGCGCGTATTCGCTGCGCGTCACTTCGGTGCGTCCGATCGCGAAGGCATCCGCCTTGCCGTCGGCCGGCACGTAAACCAAGGTCGGGCCACCATCGTCGTGGAGCATCGAACCCGCATGCAGGGCCGAGGGCGGGACGGGCGTCTGGTCCAGCGATTGCGGATCGAAACCTTCAGGGTAAATCGCCGGCAGGCTGCCGGCGAGCGGACGCAAGGCCGCCACCTTCGCGCCGTCCTTCGAGCGGGCAGCGCCCGCCATGGCATCGCCCACCGAGTGCGCGAGTTGCACCCGCGCGTCGTGCCAGGATTTCTGCGAAACCGGATCGGAGAAGGGCACAAGGCCGTCGAGTTTGGTCACCAGCGGTTGCACATGGCCGGTATCGCCGCGTCGCCACGCGTTGAGCACATCTCTTTGCAGCACCGCCATGATCCTGCCGATGCCCGTGCGCGCGTTCCGGTTGTCCGGTTCCAGCTGGAGCACTTCCCGGTAGCGTGCGACCGCGCTGTCCTCCTTCGGCACGGTCAGGCGATCCCGCGAGAACAGCGCATCGGCCTGCGCCAGCAGTGCGGAGACATGCGCGGCCTGGGCGCTGTCCACGCTGCTGGGTTCCACGGGCACCGCGATCGCGGGTTGCGATGCGTCGGCGCTGGTGGCCGGGGCGGGGGACGCGACCGGCTGCGTGGCCGCTACCTGTTGGCTGACAGGCGACGATGCATGGGCTGCCGATGCCAGCGTTGCCTGCGCGGAAGGAACAGCCGCGGTGCGCCTGGCATGCGAACGCCAGCTCAATGCCGCGGCGCTGACCGCGATCAGCGCGAGCAACATCAGCAGTGCCGGCCCATAGCGGCGAACGATGCGCGGTGACGGAAGCTTGATCCGCGGCGGCCGAAATCCCGACAAGGCCGGCAACCGGATGCGCGGCAACTTGAATTCCGGCCACTGGAATTTCGAGCGGGGCGGCGCGGCAGGTACCACCGGACGCGGCGAAGTGTGGCGGCCATCCACCGCATCCAGCGCTGCGATCATCTCCTCCGCGTTCTGGAAGCGCGCCTCGGGCGACTTGGCCAGCGCCTTGTCCACGAATGGTTGCCAGGCGCGCTTCAGCGGCGGCAAACGCGGCACCGGTTGCTCGATGTGCGCGATCGCGGTGGAGAGCGCGTCCGCGCCACGGAAGGGCAGGTCGCCGGTCAGCAGTTCGTAGCAGACCACGCCGAGGCTGTAGAGGTCCGAGCGCCCGTCGATGTCCTGTCCGCGCGCCTGTTCCGGGCTCATGTAACCCGAGGAGCCCATCGTCGCGCCTTCGCGGGTGACGCGCAGGCTGTCGCTGGCGCGCGCGATGCCGAAGTCTGTGAGCAACGCCCGGCGGTGCTGGTCGAACAGCACGTTTTCCGGCTTGACGTCGCGATGCACGATGCCCTGCTTGTGCGCATGGCCCAGCGCACCGGCCAGCGCGCGGATCACCGCGGCGATGCGCGAGGGTGAGTCGCGCAGGTCAACCTTGGAGAGGTCGCCGTTGGGCAGATACGGCATCGTGTAATACAACTGCCCGTCCGAGGTGCGCCCGACTTCGTAGATCGCGACGATGTGCGGATGCTGCAGGCGCGCGATGGTGCGCGCCTCCTGCTCGAAACGGGTGATGGTTTCGTCGGTAGCCGCCTGCAGGATCTTGACCGCCACCGGCCGGCCCAGCGAGGACTGGATGGCCAGATACACGGTCGCCATGCCGCCACGCCCCAGCGGGCGCACCAGACGGTGGCCGGGAACCTCGAATTCGGCGACGGGTGCGGACAAACCCATGGCGCGGTGAATCCCCTTGGGCGGAAGCCGATTCTAGGACACTGCACAGCCCGGGAGCGAGCTTATCCCGTGTTGCCGTCCCCCGGCCGTGCAAAGCGTCGCGTTACGACCCGTCCGCCTCGCGGCCGGTTTCCAGGTGAAAACGATGCAACATGCGATGTGCAAACGGCGCGAACAGCAGGCCGGCTACAAAGATCACGACCAGCCCGCTGTACAGGGCATAAACCCCCGCGAAGACCTTGCCTCCGCTCGTGTGCAGGGCGTCCACGGGACCCATGCCGCCGAGGATCATGGCCGCGTTGAGGAAGGCGTCCAGCCAGCCCATGTGCTCTGCGATCCGGTAGCCCAGCATCCCGGCCAGCAGCGAGATCGCGATCACGGCAAGTCCAAGCGCCAGCGACCTGGCCACCCTGCGAAGCAGGAAGTCCCGCCATGGCAGCAGAGGCTCGTGCTTGCGCTCGTAGCGGAACATCAGGCGGGCCCTTCCCGGACAAGTGGGTGGATTATGCCCGTGCGCGCGCCCGCGGTTTCAGGCGTACGTAAAGCTGCTTGCGCACGCGGGCGACGAGTTCGCCGCTGGAGGTGCGGATATCGGTCTCGAACCAGCGCAGCACCTTTTCACCCGAGGCGGCCTCGTTTCGCAGGGCGGCGATGGTTTCCTCGTCCAGATGGAAATTCGCGTACACGTTCTCGCGGGACGGCGCGATGAATTCGATCCCGGCCGCCTTGTCCCAGACGTAATAGTCGCCGCCGAGCCGGTGCAGCGCCAGCAGCATCCAGAACGGATCGGTCATCGCGAACAGGTTGCCCCCGAACTGGCTGCCGACGTAGTTGCGGTTCCAGGGGCGCAGCCGCAGCACCACGCGCGCTTCGGTCCAATCGTCCGCGAGGTGCAGCACGCGGATACCGTTGCACAGGAACGGAGGCCACAGATTCATCAGGCGCCGCAGCGTCCCCGCGCGCATGGGCGGATCAGAACAGCAGCGACGACATCTTGCGACGCGTGGCGGCCACCAATGCTTCGTCCTCGACGATGCGGAAGGCGTCCAGCAGGCGCTTGCGCGCCAGGCCCTCGTTCCAGTTGCGATCGGCCTGGAGTATCGCGAGGAATTGCTCCATCGCATCGGCCGGATCGCCGCCCAGCAGCAGGCGCACGCCCAGCGCGTCACGCGCGGCGAAATCCTTCGGGTTGCTTTCGATGCGCGCCATCAGTTCGCCGAAGGCACTCGTGCCGGTGAGCGCCTGCGCGAGATCAACGTACGCGCGCAGCGCCTTGGCGCGATCGTCGTGTTCCAGTTGCGCGGGCAGCGATTCGAGTGCGCTCTTCGCCGCGCCGATGTCGCCTGCGCGCGCCTGCGCCAGCGCGAGTTCGAGCTTCAATTCCGCGTTGTCCGGCTCGGCTTCGGCCGCTTCGCGCAAACGCGCGACCGCGGCGTGCGGGGCTTCGCGCGGCGCGTGAGGACCTTCTTCGGTGACGTCCTGCGCGGCCGGGGTCTCGATCTTCTTCGCCGGCTGGATATTGTGGCGTGACAGGAATTCGCGCACCTGCGATTCGGGCAGCGCACCGGCGAAGCCGTCCAGAATCTGCCCGTCGCGGATCAGCACCACGGTCGGGATGCTGCGCACGCCGAACATGCCGGCCAGTTGCTGTTCCTTGTCGCAGTCGATCTTGGCGAGCCGGAACGCGCCGCCGTATTCGCCGGCGAGTTTTTCCAGGATCGGTCCAAGCGTCTTGCACGGCCCGCACCAGGTCGCCCAGAAATCCACCAGCACGGGCGTGGCGAGCGAAGCCTGCAACACCTCGCTCTCGAAGTTCGCCTGGCCGGCGTCGAAGACGTGCGCGGATTTCGCGGGATCGGGTTGGGCGGCTCTGGGCGATGCGTTCATGCGCGGATCAAGCTCCTGTCGATCCGCACATGATTGGGGCGTGTGGCTTGCGAAGCAAGCTCAAGGCGCCATCACCACCGGCTTGCCATCGCGCTTGTAGACCGTGCCGGCCTTCATCACGAAATCCACTTTCTTCATCAGGGAAATGTCATCGAGCGGATTGCCCGGCACCGCGACGAGGTCGGCGTACTTGCCCGGCGTGACGCTGCCGAGGTCCTTGTCGTGCTTCAGCAGCTCGGCCGCGTGCATGGTCGCCGCCTGGATGGTGAACATCGGCGGCATGCCGGCCTGCACCATGTAGACGAACTCCTGCGCGTTCTCGCCGTGCGGATACACGCCCGCGTCGGTGCCGAAGGCGATCTTCACGCCCGCCTTGTAGGCCTTTCCGGCGGTGGCCATGATCACCGGGCCCACTTCCTCGGCCTTGCGCGCGACCTGCGGCGGATACCAGCCTTCCTTCGCTTTGCCCATCACGAACTGGCCGGCGATGATGGTCGGCACGTACCAGGTGCCGTGTTCCTTCATCAGCTTCATGTCCTCGGCATCCATGAAGGTGCCGTGCTCGATGGAATCGACGCCGCCCAGCACCGCGCGGCGGATCGCTTCGGCGCCGTGTGCATGCGCGGCCACGGTGAAGCCGTAGTCGTGGGCGGCGGCGACCACGGCCTTGATCTCGTCCAGCGTCATCTGCGGGTTCTCGGAGCTGGCGCTTTCGTCCAGCACGCCGCCTGAGGGCATGATCTTGATCAGGTCTGCGCCGTCCTTGTAATGCTGGCGCACGGCTTTCCATGCGTCTTCCGGCGAATTGATGATGCCGTCTTTCGGGCCCGGATCGCCCTGGATGTCCCAGCGATAGCCGTCGGTGGGATCGGCATGTCCGCCGGTGGTGCCGATGAACTTGCCCGCGGTGAAGATGCGCGGCCCCGGCACGATGCCGGCGTTCACCGCGTTGCGCAGCGCGATCGAGGAGTTGTCGCTCTCGCCCAGGTTGCGTACCGTCGTGAAGCCTGCCAGCAGCGTGCGCTTGGCGTACACCGTGCTGCGGATCGCGTAGTCGGCGGGATTGAGCCGGAACTTCTCGCTGTAGCTGTTCCTGCTGAACTGGTCGGTGAGATGCACGTGGTCGTCGATCAGGCCCGGCATGCATGTGTCGTTGGCGGCGAGATCTATCACCGTTGCGCCGGTACGGTCGGCATTGCCTGCCACCACTTCCCCGATCCGGCCACCATTGATCACCACCGTGGTCGCGCCCAGCAGCTTGCCGTTGATCGTGTCTATCAGGTGCGGGCAGTGCACCACCGTGACGGCCGGCGCGGCGGTGCCATCAACCTGCGGCGCATTGGCGGCCTGCGCGGCGCCCGTGCACAGCGCGGCCACGATCGCGATCACGAGAGTCCTGGTCATGTCGGTTCCCCATGCAAACGAAGCCCCGCATCATAGCGAGAGGGAATGGGCGCGAGCGTGCCGGACGACATGGGCTTGGCGGCCATGTTGCACTGCGGTAGGCTGCTCGTTCGCGCGCCGCACGGGCGTTGCGCGCCATGCCACGGACTGACCATGCAGGAACACTACGACCCGCGCGCGATCGAAGCCGCCGCGCAGAAGTTCTGGGCCGACACGCGCGCCTTCGAGGTGAAGGAAGATCCCGCGCGCGAGAAGTTCTATTGCCTGTCCATGCTGCCGTATCCCAGCGGCGCGCTGCACATGGGCCACGTGCGCAACTACACCATCGGCGACGTCATCTCGCGCTTCCAGCGCATGCAGGGAAAAAACGTCCTGCAGCCGATGGGCTGGGATGCGTTCGGACTGCCCGCGGAAAACGCGGCGATCGCGCGCTCGGTGCCGCCGGCCAAGTGGACCTACCAGAACATCGAGCACATGCGCGCGCAGTTGAAGGCCATGGGTTTCGCCATCGACTGGTCGCGCGAATTCGCCACCTGCCGGCCCGAGTATTACGTGCACGAGCAGCGCATGTTCGTTCGGCTGTTCAGGCAGGGCATGGTGTACCAGAAGAACAGCGTGGTGAACTGGGATCCGGTGGACCAGACCGTGCTCGCCAACGAGCAGGTGGTGGACGGGCGTGGCTGGCGCTCCGGCGCGGTCGTGGAGAAGCGCGAGATCCCGCAATGGTTCCTGAAGATCACCGCCTACGCGCAGGAATTGCTGGACGAACTCGACAAGCTGCCGGGCTGGCCGGAAGCGGTCAAGACCATGCAGCGCAACTGGCTCGGGCGCTCGGAAGGACTGGAAATCCATTTCGACGTGGAAGGCGCGGACGAACCGCTGTCGGTGTTCACCACGCGCCCCGACACGCTGATGGGTGTGACCTTCGTTTCAATCGCGGCCGAGCATCCGCTGGCCGCGCGCGCCGCGCAAAATAGTCCGCAGATCGCGCGCTTCATCGAGGAGTGCCGCCACGGCGGCGTTTCCGAGGCCGAGCTGGA
>DASSFA010000222.1:0-8254 GCA_035694895.1 Rhodanobacteraceae bacterium
CGCGCGCGCGTGCAGCCACCGCAGAACGGCTCGCTCACCGAACTGATGAAACCGACTTCGCCCGCGCCATCGGCAAAGCGCCAGCGCCGCGCGGTGTCGCTGTCCAGTTGGCGCGGCAGCGGTTCCAGCGGCCAGCGTGCGTGGATGCGCGCGCGCAGCTCTTCGCTCGGCACCACGCGCTCGGCACGCCAGCCATTCAGGGTGCCGACGTCCATGTATTCGATGAAGCGCAGCACGTGCGGCGTCCCGCGGAAGCGGGCGACCAGATCCAGCACGCCCTCCTCGTTGGCGCCGCGCAGGACCACGCAATTGATCTTAAGCGCACCGAAGCCCGCGCGGCCGGCCGCCTCGATCGCCTCCAATACCTGTCCGACCTCGCCACGCCCGCCGGCCATCCGCCGATACGTCTCCGCATCCAGGCTGTCCAGGCTCAAGGTGATGCGATGCAGCCCTGCCTCACGCAATGCCTGCGCGAAGCGCGGCAGCAGCGCGCCATTGGTGGTGAGCGCAAGATCCTCCACGCCCTCGATATGCGCCAGCCGCGAAACCAGCTCCGGCAGGTCACGGCGCAGCAAGGGCTCGCCGCCGGTGAGGCGCAGCTTGCGCACGCCGAGCGCGACGAAGATCCGCGCCAGTCGCTCGGTCTCTTGGAACGACAGCCGCTCGCGCGCACGCAGGAAGGCGTGGTCGCTCGCGTACTGCTCTTCCGGCATGCAATAAGGACAGCGGAAGTTGCAGCGGTCAATGACCGAAATGCGCAGGTCCGAAAGCGAGCGGCCCAGCGCGTCGGCCGGCGCCGTCACTTTCTGCATCACCAATGGAATCGAAGCGCCCAAGATCGAATTCTCAGCCCGCATCCGCGCGCACCGGATCCGGCGCGTGCAGCGGATAACGCATGCCGGGCGTGGCGACGTGGTAACCGCGATGCATGAACTCGCGCCCTTCCTCGGCGCTGCCGTAGTGATAGATCAGCATGCGTGAACGCAACGCCTTGTCGTATTCGCGTTCCAGGTCGGCGAGCCCGGTGTGCGACGGATTACCTTCCAGGGTGCAATCGTGGGCGATCAGGGCGTTGCCGCGCGCGTGCGCGGCAAGCATCTCCGGAATCGGCCGGGTGTCGCCGGTCCAGACGAAGGATCCATGCAGCGCCAGGCCGAACGAGGTATTCGGCGCGTGATGCCGGGTCGGGAAGGTGTCGAACCACAAGCCTTCATGCCAGAAGCCGCGCGACAGCGCGACCAGGTGAAAGGCATCCCAGAAATTCACGCCGCCCTCGGCCACCACGTTCGGGTAATCCGCCACGCGCGATTGCAGCAGCGGCACCAGCGCCGCGTGCGCGAAGAATTTCACCTTGCCGCGCAGGTCCGGATCGAACCATGCGCGATAGAACAGCCGCTCCAGCCCGGCCACGTGGTCCATGTGCACGTGCGTGATGTAGAGCGCGCGTGGCGCACCGCCGTACGCGTCCAGATAACGCGTCAGCGTGTCCGGGCCGCAATCGATCAGCAGCAGCGGCTCGCCGTCGCGTTCCAGCACCGCGCCGGAAGATCCAAGCTCGACCGCCTGGGCGGCACCCGCCCCCAAGACATGCAATGCATAGTTCATGACGGCGCACCCCTGTATGCGCGTATCAACGGCGTCCAGATCGCGCGATCGAGTTTTTCCTCGTCGCGATCGCACGCACCCAGCTTCAGCAGCGAACGCCGAAGCCTGAGCAGATTACCTCGGCACCATCCTCCCTGCGATGCGCGAATCCTGCCGCGGTCGAAGTCCACCAGCCATAGGCCATTCGGCCCGACCAGCACGTTGTGCGCGTTGAGGTCGGCGTGATCCACGCCCCGCGAGTGGAATCGGGCGATCAGCTCGCCCACCCGCATGGCCAGCCCGGAATCCAGCTCACCCGCCGCTATGATTTCGGCCAGGGTCCGCGCGCCCTCGATGCGGCGCGTCAGCAAGTCGGCCGTGTAATGCACGCCGCGCCGCCGATAGCGCGCGGCAACCGGCGCCGGCACCGGCAACCCGCGCCGCCGCAATTCGGCAAGCAGGCGGAATTCGGCGAAGCCGCGCGTGCGTTCGCGGCCGGTCCAGAGATAACGATCGCCCAGGATCGGCGCCACCATGCCGCCGCGGTGATAATGCCGCAGCGCGCAGGCCCCCGCGGGCGTTTCCACGAATACCACGCTGCCGCGCCCTCCGCGCGCCTGATCGTGCAGTTTGCCCTGGGCGCGCCAGTATTCCATGTCGAACCAACTCGCGTCCGGTTGGACGGCGAGCCCGGCATCGAACAGAATCGCGCCTTCGCCGCCCGCATTCACGCGCGCGTCGGTCGCCACACCCGGCGAAGATTGGCTGTCCGGAACGATCACCGCGCAAGTCTAGCAAGCCCCCAATGCCATCGACCCCGCCGCCCGCCACGCTTTGCCTGCTGCGCACCTCCGCGCTGGGCGACGTCACCCACGTCGTGCCGCTGGTGCGCACGCTGCAGGCCGGTTTTCCGCAGACGAAACTGACCTGGATCGTCGGCAAGCTCGAGCACAAGCTGGTCGGTGACATCGCCGGAGTCGAATTCGTCGTGTTCGACAAGGGCGCTGGACTCCCCGGCTACCGCGCGGTGCGCGAAGTGCTGGCGGGACGGCTGTTCGACGCCCTGCTGCACATGCAGGTCGCGCTGCGCGCCAACCTGCTGAGCCTCGCCGTGAAAGCGGAGCGTCGCATCGGTTACGACGAGGCGCGGTCGAAGGACGGCCACGGCTTGTTCATCAACGAACGCATTCCCGCACGCAGCGGCGAGCACGTGCTGGACGCGATCGGCAGTTTCGCCGAGCCGCTCGGCCTCGAGCAGACGCAAGTGGTTTGGGACATTCCGATTCCGGACGAGGCTCGCGAATGGGCCGCGCAGCAATGGAACGACAGCGACCGCGTACTGCTGATCTCGCCCTGCTCCAGCCATCCGCTGCGCAATTGGCGCCCTGAGCGATATGCGGCGGTCGCCGATCATGCGGTGCGCGCACTCGGCATGCGTGTCGTGTTGTGCGGCGGCCCGAACGCGGCCGAACGCGCGATGGGCGATGCGATCAAGTCGCAGATGCAGGAACAGCCGCTCGACCTGATCGGGCGCGATACCTTGAAACGCGCGCTGGCGCTGTACCAGCGCGCCTTCGCGGTGCTCACGCCCGATGCCGGGCCGATGCACATGGCGAACGCGGTCGGTGCGAAGGTGATCGGGCTCCATGCGGCCAGCAATCCCGCCCGCTCGGGGCCGTATTCGGATCGCCGCTGGTGCGTGGACCGCTACAACAACGCCGCATTCCAGAGTCTCCGCAAGACCGCCGCGGAGCTTCCCTGGGGCACCAAGATCGAGTATCCGGGCGTGATGGACCTCATCCTGGTGAATGACGTGGTCGACAGGCTGGAAGCGCTCACGAAAGCGCGCTTGTCGGCTGGCGGTTGAAGGTTCTGGCGGGACTGCCCGGCACCGGCAACTCAGGCCTGGTAATCCTGGTACGACTTCTCTTCCATCAGTCGCGAACCCAGCTTCTCGTTGATCGAACGCTTCACCGCCGCGCGGCGGTCATTGGTGTGGTACACCGCGCGCGCCAATTCGATGAAGCGCGCATCGAACGCCTGTGCCTTTTCCTTCAGCCGGATCTCGTCCTCGATTTCCCACAGCGCCTCGTTGATCCGCTTCAGTTCCGCGCGCTCGGCGGAAATGTCGGTGCGCGAGGCCGGATTCGAATTCCAGGTTTGGCTCAACAGGTCCAGCTCGTCGCGCACGTTGGCGACCTTGGCCGGATCGCCGATGCGCCCGGACTTGATTTCGAGGATGGTGAGCTTGTCAATCAGCTCGCCGAAGGAAACGGGGACGGAGATCAGGCTCATACGGGCACGCTCGGGGATGCAATCCGCAAGGATAGCGAGTAATTCGAGCCTACGCGCGAACGCTGGCGCGGGCGGAAACGTAACGTCATTCCCGCCGCGCCGGCGCGGCCGCTACGGGATCGCCCGAAACGATCCCGGACCTGATTGGACTTCCCGGCTAGCGGCGATCCAGCGAGTACTTCCCCGCCCCGGTGAGCGCGAGCAGCAGGAAACCGCCGGTGATCGAGACGTTCTTGTAGAAGTTGATCATGTTGCCCATCTGCTCGGCGCCGCTCATGTTCCAGTAATGGTGAGCGACGAAGCCCGTCGCCAGGGTGTACGCGGCGAGCAGCAGTGCCAGCGGGCGCGTGAAGAAGCCGATGCCGATCGCGATGCCGACGAAGAATTCCAGGATCACCGCGACCGCCGCGGCGACCTGCGGGATGGGCAGTCCAACCGACACCATCTCGCCGACCGCGGCGGAGAAGCCGGTGAGCTTGAAGTAGCCGAACAGCACGAACAGGATCACGAGCAGGATGCGGGCGACCAGCAGGACTTCGTCCCTGAAGCCATCGAGCAACGCGTATCTCATGACACCCTCCATCGGTTGGTGGTACCGCCAAGCGAGGACAGCCGTTTGCCGCGGGCGAATAGTGATCGCGACCCGGTCCATTCGCAACCGCCGCGATCCCCGAAGCGATCCTCCACGCGCGCTATGATCTGCGCATGCAACTCGTCTTCACCAAGGGATCCGGCAAGTACGACCGCATGGAAGTGGTGCGCGGCGATGGCGCGGTCGAGCGGATCGATTGCCCCAAGCAGCGGATCATCCCGCACGACATGGTGCATTACGCGGTCGAGAACACGCTCGAGAAGCGCGGCTTCCTCACGCGCGTGCGCGAGGGCGCGCGAGCGGATTTCCGCATGCTTCCGGAAGTCGAAAGCGACGGCGTGGAGCGGCTGGTCGAGGTCTTCCAGGGCGACGCGTGGTCGGGCGGCGGGAGCAGTGCGAGCGACATGCTGGACCTCTACCGCGTGACCTGCACCGAACGCGGATGCCCGATGCTCGCCGTCACCGAAGCGGACATTGATGCGATCCGCGCGCGCATTGCCGAACTGACCATGCAATGGGATGGGCTGGCGGTCGGGCAGTCGCTCGCCCTTTCGATGTAAGCCGAAGGCTTCCCTCCTGGGTCCAGGATGCAGTCGATCGTGTCCGCAAGCGGAGTGACCATGAAATACCAGGCCATCAACTTCCAGCACAAGTTTTCCCTTTTCAACGAGCAATGGCAGCCGAAGGTCATTGCCGAAATGAACGATTACCAGTTCAAGATCGTGCGGCTGGAAGGCGACTTCATCTGGCACGACCACCAGGACACCGACGAGACCTTCATCGTCCTCGAAGGGCGGCTTCGCATAGATTTCCGTGACGGCGCGGTGGATCTCTCGGCCGGAGAGATGTTCGTGATCCCGAAGGGTATCGAGCACAAACCGTTTGCCGAGAGCGAGGTCAAGCTGATGCTCATCGAACCGCGCGGCGTCCTCAACACGGGCGGCAAACCCAGCGACAGGACGGCGCAGAACGACGTCTGGATTTGAGCAGCGCGCAACGCCATCCCCGATTTCCTCCCGTGCAATGCGAGCGCGACGCACCTGAAACCACCATGGATTCGCCCAAGCTGCCGCCTCGCCGCGCACATCCCCATTCGGAGCGACAAGAATGATCCGTTCGTCCGCAAAGTCGTTGATTGCCGTGCTGCTCGCCGCGTCGGCCCTGTGTCTCTGCGGCTTCACGACGACGACGATCGATCCGGACAAGGCGGAGATCGTCACCACCGACGTGGCGCACTTCTGGCAGACGTTCGACGACGCGGCGAAGCTGCCCGTCGTGCAACGCGCGGAAATCTATCGCAAGGAATATTTCGATCGCGCCAGCCAGGGGCTGAAGGATTTCGACGCGCAGCGACACGTGACGCCGGAATCGCTTGCCGTGCACGTGGAGCAGCACCGGGCCGAGTACGCGACATTGCGCCCGTACATCAATGAAGTCGTGGGCCAGAAACCGGTGATCCAGGCAGCGTTCCGCAAGCTCGCGGCGCTTTATCCCGGAATCAGGCTGCCCGCGCACGTGTATTTCGTGGTGGGCCCGCAGCACGGCGCCGGCATGAATTCGCCCAATGGCATCATCCTCGCCGCGGACGTGTTCGCGACGCCGCCCGGCACGCCCTACGACTACACCAGGATCACGCCCGCCTACGTGCCGTTCGCGGCGGTGCACGAGACCATCCATTTCAACCAGACCTACGAAACCGGCGACGAGAGCACGCTGCTGCAGCAGGTGATCAACGAAGGCACGGCGGATTTCATTGCATCGCTTGTCGTGCAACAACCCGACGTGCGGCAGATGACCGACCGCTGGCAATACGGCTGTCCCCGCGAGCAGGCGCTGTATGCGCAGTTCGCGAAGGGGAAGGATCGCGTCGAGACATCACCGTGGCTGTTCGACCATCATCCCGCCCCCGGCTGGCCGCCGGACATGGGCTATTGGCTCGGCTACCGCATCGCGCAGACGTACTATCACCAGGCCACGGACAAGCACAAAGCGCTCACTGCACTGCTGCAGGTGACGGATTTCCAGAAGCTGCTCGACGAGAGCGGCTATCCCGCCAAGGCACCGGCGTGCGTACCGGAAAAGCCGGTGCGGTGACTTGCCGTCCGGATGCAGTGAATCGGAGAGGAACCGCCAATGCAAACGATCCGCGCCCGCGTTGACGCATTTTGCTCACGCTTCGGCACGCGTCTGCCGATTTTGCTGGCGCCCATGGCCGGCGTGGATGCGCCTTCGTTGTCCATCGCCGTCGCCGACGGCGGCGGCATGGGGGCGGCCGGCGTGCTGCTGATGCAGCCCGCGACCATCGAAAACTGGGCACGGGAATTCCGCGCCCACAGCACCGGCCCCTTCCAGTTCAACATCTGGATCCCCGATCCCGAACCGGAGCGCGACCCGGCCCGGGAATCGGCATGGCGCTCGTTCCTCGAACAGTGGGGACCGCCCGTTCCCGATGGTGCCGGCGATGCACGGCCTCCGGATTTCCACGCGCAGTGCGAAGCCATGCTCGCCGCTTCGCCGCCCGCGGTGTCGTCCATCATGGGGTTGTTTCCGCCCGCATTCGTGCAAGCATTGAAGGCGCGCGGCATCGCCTGGTTCGCCACGGCGACGACCGTTGCGGAAGCACGCGAGGCGGAGGCCGCGGGCGCCGACGTCATCGTCGCGCAGGGCATGGAGGCAGGCGGTCACCGCGGAAGCTTCGATGCCGATGCGGCGGTGCGCCGCCAGGTTGGACTGTTCGCATTGCTGCCCGCGATCGTGGATGCAGTGAAAGTGCCCGTCGTGGCGACCGGCGGCATTGCCGACGGTCGCGGCGTCGCCGCCGCGTTGATGCTGGGCGCGAGCGCGGTGGCCATAGGAACCGGTTTCCTGCGCTGCCCGGAAGCGGGGATCGCGCCCGCGTGGGCCGATGCGCTGGGGCAAACCCAACCGGAAGAAACGGTGCTGACGCGCGCATTCAGTGGCCGCGCGGGACGCGCCATCGAGACGGATTACGTTCGCGCCACCCTGCACCCCGATGCACCGCCGCCAGCCCCCTATCCCGTGCAGCGCGGCCTGACCGCATCCATGCGCGGCGCGGCACAACGCGCCAACGATCTGCAGCGCATGCAGGCATGGGCGGGACAATCGGCAAGGCTGGCCAGGGCCACGCCGGCGGCGACACTGGTGCGAAACGTGTGGGAAGAAGCGCAGGCATTCATTGGGTAAGCTGCGCGGCTTGACCTCGGCAAACAGCCGGGCGCAACCATCGTCAAGGCTAAACGCAATATCGGCGGTGTCGGCGGCGTGGTGGAACAGCCCGCGCAGGTTGGAGTTCGCAAAAAGCGCTCACCCCAACCTGCAAAAGTGCGTTTCAACCCGCCCTACGGGTGCTTGTAGATCACTCCACCCTTCATCACGAACGGAACGTGTTCGATCGCGCCGATGTCCTGGGTGGGATCGCCCTGCACGGCGATGATGTCCGCGTCGAGGCCTTGGCGCAGCTGGCCGAACTTGTCCTGTTGACGCAGGATCTTCGCATCCACTGCGGTCGCGGCGAGCAGCGCCTGCGCAGGACGCATACCGTCACGCACCATCCACTCCAGTTCCTTGTAATTGGTGCCGTGCTTGAACACGCCGACGTCGCTGCCGCAACCGATGGTGACACCGGCCTGCATCGCCAGCCTGAATGCGTTCTGCGACTGCTTCATTTCATCGGTCGGCGGATCGCCTGGTTTCCAGCCGTGGAAATACTCGGCGTAGGCGACCACCGCTTCCAGCGTCGGCAAGTAGGCGACGTCGTGCTTC
>DASSFA010000223.1:0-4820 GCA_035694895.1 Rhodanobacteraceae bacterium
GGATGGCAGGACACGTACACCACGCGCCGCACCGATTTGCCCGGCAGGTGTTCCAGCACGCCGGCTGCGCCGGTGCGCGGCGGATCGAGCAGCCATTTGTGCCATTCCGCACGGGCCCACGCCGCGCCGCGTGGATCCAGCGCCAGATCGCCGACCACGAATTCCGCGTTGGTGATTCCGTTGCGCGTGGCATTGGCGCGCGCGCGCCCGATCAGGCCGGCCTCGCCCTCCACGCCGCATACGAAGCCGGCGCGGCGGGCGATCGGCAGCGAGAAATTGCCGAGGCCGCAGAACAGGTCCAGCACGCGATCGGTGGGTTGCGGATCGAGCAGTTCCAGCGCGAGCGCAATCATGCGCTTGTTCAGTTCCGGATTGACCTGAACGAAATCGAGCGGCTCGAATTGCAGGTCGAGATCGTGTTCATCCAGCCGATAGTGCAATTGCACGTGTTCGGGATACAGCGCGTGCACGCTGTCGTTGCCGCCAGGCTGCAACAGGATCGCAAAATCGTGCTCGCGCCCGAACGCGATCAGCTTCTCGCGATCGGCCGGCGACAGCGGTGCCAGGTGCCTGAATACCAGCGCGAGCGTTCCGTCGCCCGCGGCGAATTCGATCTGCGGAACCATGGCCGCGCCTTCCATGGAATTCAGCAACGCGCCCAACGCGTCCAGCTTCGAACCGAGCGCCGGGTGCAGTACCTCGCAGCGCGAGAGATCGGCCACGAAACGTGGATCGCGCTCGCGGAAACCCACGAGCGTCCTGCCCTTCTTCGGCACGTGCTTGACCGAGAGCCGGCCGCGGCGGCGATAACCCCACGGTTCGGCGGCAAGCGGCGGCAGCCAGCGCTCCGGCTCCACCTTGCCGATGCGCGCGAAGTTCTCCGCCAGGACGCGCTGCTTGGCCTCGATCTGCGCGCCCGCTTCCAGATGCTGCAACGCGCAGCCGCCGCACACGCCGTAGTGGATGCAACGCGCCGCCACGCGCTGCGGCGAAGCGCGCAGCACCTCTTCGGTTTGCGCCTCGTTGAAATGACGATGCTTGCGCACGATCCGTGCGCGCACGCGCTCGCCCGGCAGCGCATCGGCCACGAACACGGCCTTGCCTTCCACGTGCGCCACGCCACGACCGTCGTGGCTGAGGTCGGAAATCTCGGTTTCGAAGGTGATCTGGGCCATTCGGAAAAACAAAGCCCGGATCATGCGTCCGGGCTTTGTCATTATAAAGCGAGGCGCTGGATCGCGGCTCAACGCACTGCCGGCCTCGGCATCCCTGCCCTGGCAAGCGGCGCGCCTTCGGCTCCTGCCCCTCGCTCATCGTTGCGCGAGGGATTCAACGCATCTCGCAAACGCAGCGATTCGTCCTGTGCCGGCCGGGATGATGTCCGTTTGAACTGGATCCCGTGTCATCGCACATCCCTGTGCTGCACGGGATGAGTTCATCCTGAACTCATTTCCTGACCCAGATTCCGGCAGCGTTCTGGTAGTACCAGCCCGCATGCGCGCGATCTATCCACTGCCTGGCAAAGCTCTGCTGGATCTGCTTTTCCCAGTCCGGATGGCCGTTGGCGATGGCGATCTGCCGATACACCGCTGCGCGATCGCGATTCTCGTCGGCGACGACCGAATTCATCTGCGCGCGCTGCGAAAGCGGTGCCTTGGATGCATCGTGCACCGCGACCATGCCGTCATGGGTGAAGCCGACCGCGCCGGAATCCAGCAGCGCTTCCATCGAACTGTGGTACCGATCGCGCATGCGCGCCTGGATCGCCTCGATCTCCGGCGTCTGGATCCTGATGTTGGGCTGGGGTTCCGCGGCGTTCGCGGCAGGGATCAACGCGTTCAGCACGCGCGCGGCCAAAGGCATGCCGCCGTCGCCGGATGATCCGCCGCTCGCGGGCTGCTGCGGGTTCTGCTGCTGCGGGGGTTGGCCTTGCGGCTGGGTTTCAGGCCCGATCACGTTGCCGATGAATTTCTCCGCGGCCTTCTGTGCGGCGGCGGCGGGAAAGTAGACGTTGATGGTGACGCAGCCGGCCAGCAGCGCGGTGGCGCCGATGAGGGTCAACATGAGCTTGCGCATTTCGAATCTCCTTGGTCGCTGCAAAGTTTTCACCAGCATGCCGGCGTGGCAGTGCCGGCGAGGACAACGTATCACTGCACCACCGGCCCGCCGTTTTCGGTTGCGCTCTTCAGGCGATCCACCAGCGTGGGCCAGTCCACTTCGCGCTGGTGGCCTATCACCGAGATATGCGGCAATCCACTGCCATCGACGATAGTGTAGCCACCGTCGGCACTCGGCTCGACGCCGCCCATCGTGCACACCTGCGCGCGCAGCACGCAGGAAAGGCCGATCCTGGAGTAGCCGAAGGTCTTGAACAGGTTCAGTGCCAGTCCCTGCAACCCGGCGGCGATGCCTCCGCCGCCGACCTGGGTCAGGCTTTTCAATGCGCGCTGGCTGATGCGTCCGCCCCCGTCGGCGTGCAGCGAGGCGTCGAAGGCAACCGGCTGCCAGTTCACGAGTTTGAGATTGTGGATCGCGCCATCCATCTTGCCGGTGATCGACCCGAAGTCGAACACGCTGGTCAGTTGGGCGAGATCGAGTTGTTTCAGGTCGATGTCGGCGGCCAGCACCGGCGCGACGCCGAACGGCTGCTCCAGCGCCAGGCTGGTCACATCCACGAAGCCGTCGAACACGTGCAGCGAGAGGCCGCCTTCCAGCATGATCTTGTCGCCGCTGTAGCGCAGGCCCGGCACCGCGCCGCCCAGCGTGCCGGGGAACTGCGGCCAGCCGAACACCTTGCACAGCGAAGGCACGTCGATGCCGCTGACCGCGAACGAGGCGTTGAGCCGATCCTGCTTTCCCGCCGCCGGGCGCCAGACCAGGTTCTGCAACGAGAACGTGCCGCCCAGCAGGGACAACTGCACCGGATCGGACAACGACAGCGCGCCGGCATCGCTCTTGAAGTGCAATGATGCCGCGCCGAACGGCAGCTTGTAGAACGCCAGCGACTGCCACGACAGCAGGCTGGACGGACGCGCGGCTTGCGCATCCCAGTCGAGCTCGCCGTTCAAGCCGGACAGTGCGATGCGGCCGCCTCCATCCTCGATCGAGACATTGCTGGCGTGCATGTCGAAGTTCTGCGGCACGCCTTTGGCCATCGCAATGGAGCCGCTCAGGCTTCCGCTGGCGGTCAAGTCCTTCCAGCCGAGCGTCGCCAGCCACGAACTGCCGTAACGCGTGTAGGCGTCCGGCAGGCGCGCCTGGAAGCGCCGGAAATCCAGCGCCACGAGATTGTCCTTCGCATCGAACGCGAGACTGCCGCCAAGGCTCAACGCATCGCCGTCGTCGAAATGCAGGCCGTCGATCGCGATGCCTTGTGTATCCACCCGCGCCGCCAGCTGCAGTTGCGCGCTGTGCGAGGGCAGTTGCGCGTACAGGGGACCGAGCAGCATCTGCCCGCCATCCAGCGAGCCGTCGAAATTGAAACGCGTCTGCGCCGGGTTCGTGTCGATGCTGAAGGTGCCGCGCAAGCCGATCTGCTGGCCGGCGAGCGTGCCCGCCTTCGAATCGAAGCCGCCATTGGCGAGGGCGACCTTGCCGGAGATCTGCGCACCCTGCGCCGGCATGTCCAATGCGAGATCGCCTTGCAGGGTTCCACCGGTCACGCGCCCGCCAGCCCAGGCATTCGCCAGCACGCCCTGCAACCAGGCAAGTGGCAAACCCTTCAGGCTTACCGAAAGGTGCGTGGGCTGGTCCAGCGGCATCAGCACGCGCAACGCGGTATCGCGCTGGTCGAAATGGATGTCGAGCGAGCCGGCATCGGTGTCGATCGCCACGCTCACCTTGGCCGCGCTCAGCGCATTGCCGGGCGCGTGCGACACCGCGAGCTGCCCGTCCAGTTGCCAGGCCTTCGGACCGGCGCGCATCGGCACGCCGGAGAGATCGAGGGCCACGTCCTTCCAGCCCAGCGCCGGCAGGCTCACCTGCGCGGCGTGAAACTGCAACAGCGGGCGGCCGTCCGGACCGGGGACCAGACTGGTCTGCACGCCTTTCAGCGTTGCGCCCGGCAGGTCCAATGAATCGGCCTGCACGCGGATGCCGGCGTGCGCGGGTGCGCAGCATGCCATCGCGATGAATGCGAGGAACCAGAATCGCCTGTGGCTTGCCAGCGGTGCCATAGATGAGGGATTGTGCCGATCGGGATTGAATGCCGGTTAACGCAAGCCGAATGAACCATCCTGCAGCCCCGCGCGTTTTGCTTGCCGAGGACGATCCGGTCAGCTTCGCGTTCCTGGCCGAGTCCCTGCGCGGCCTGGGATTCGAGGTGCAGGGCGTGGCCGATGGCCAGGCAGCGCTGAAGGCGTCGAGCGGGCGGCAATTCGATCTGCTGATGCTCGATCACCATTTGCCGGGGCTGGACGGCGATATGGTGCTGCGCGCCTTGCGTGCCGATGCGGTCGCCGCATCGCGCACGGCCATCGCGATCGCCACCACCGCAGAACCCGATCCGGCGGCCCACGCCTGCTTGCGCGACGCCGGGTTCGCCCGGGTGCTCGCCAAACCGCTGGATGTTGCGCATCTGCGCGAAGCCTTGCGCCAGCTCGGCATCGGTTGCGCGCAAACCCCGGACAACCGGATTTCACCGCTGGACGATGAAGCAGGCATGCGCGCCAGCGGCAGCGCCGAAGCGCTGACTGCATTGCGTGGACTGTTCGCCCGCGAGCTGGATGCGCTGGCGAACGAATGGAGCGATTTGCGGGATGACGCGTTCGCCTTGGCCTCTCGCCTGCATCGCCTGCGCGCGGCGTGCGGATTCTGCGGGG
>DASSFA010000224.1:0-4767 GCA_035694895.1 Rhodanobacteraceae bacterium
ACTCGCACGTCCCTGTGCTCAAACAGTCGCGCCTTTCCCGCGCGCTCGGCTTCGTTGCTACGGCATCGCGACAGCGCGGTAGCTCACTTCGACACGGCCATCCATGGCCTGCATCACTGCGTTCCAAGGTTCAGGTTCTTGTGAAAACCAGCAGCACCACCAGCAGCGCGATCCCGAACAGCGCGACCAGCACCGCGAAGGCGAAGGCGAGATAAGGCGCGTGGCGCGGCGGCCATGCGTGCGTCTTGCGCCATGCGCGTGCGTACAGCAGGTAGCGCACGCCGCACGTGCCCACCATGAACACGCCCAGGGCCACGAGGATCACGCCGCCAAGCGTGGAAAGCGGATTCGGCAGCAGCGGGCTGCTCGCGTGCGGCCACGGTTCGTGCCGCAGCAGCAGGCCGAAGCGATCCACTGCGATGCCGAAGATCATCAGCGACAGCGCGGTGCGCGTCCACACCGACAGCGTGCGCTCGGCGTTCATGTAGGAACGTTCGGCCGACATTTCCGAGCGCTCCGCCGATTGCCGCGTGCGCATGACCGACTGCGCCGTCTGCTGCTCGGCCAGATCCACAACGCGCTTCATCAGCGCGATCTGTTCGGAATCCGGTTGTTCTGCCATGTTCACTCCCTGCGCATGCGCTCCCACGCCTCGATCGCGCCCGCATGGATGCGAAACAGCGGGTGCGGATCGGGTCGTTCCAGTTTGCGCCAGCGCACGTGCAAAGCGGGACTGCGCGCGCGCAATTTGTCCAGCAGGTGCCGCCATTCGTAATCGAGCTGGCCTTCGCTCGTTGCGATCAGGAAGCGTTCGCGTACCGGTCCCACCTTGCTGCGATCGAACGCATAGCCACGCGCGTCGGCTTCCGCGAGCAATACCGCGAGATACGCGTTGATCGCCGAGCGCGGCGCGGGCGATTCGAGAAAGCGATGCAATTGCGGGTGATGGCGGTAGCCCGCCGTCTGCCCGCGCAGCACCGCGCGCGCCAGCAGTGCCTCGCGCCACGCGGTCACCAGTCCGCGTCCGTCGAGATACTTCGGATGGATCGTCCACAGCCGCATGCTGTTCCCGGATACGGTGCCCGGTCGTCAGCATAGACCAACGGGTGCGTCGGGCCGAGCGCTTTGTCCTCGACTCAACCTTGGTGCCCCGCCAGGAATTCCTCGCGGCTGTTGGCATGCGGAAACGGTGCGTCCGGAACCGGAACGCCCAGTGCATGGCACAACGGTTGCCAGCCGTCGCGCGGCGACCATTCCAGGAAGCGCGCCTTCGGCGCGTTGTCGCGCACGTGCGCGACGTGTCGCTCGTAGGCGGCGACGCAGGCTGCCTCGTCATCCAGGGCCGGCGTGAACCGCGAGCGGAACATTTCGTCGATCATTTCGCGCCACGGATCATTGTCCACGCGCTTCATGGCCTGGAAGATCGTCGCATGGGCGCTCTCCCACCAGGACTGCGCGTCGCGTGCCGTCAGCACGACCAGCGCATCGGGAAACGCTTCGCTGATTTCCGGCCAGAACGAACCCGCCGGCCAGTCCACCGCCGCGCCGTAGCCTGCGAACAGCGCGTGCCAGTCGGGCATTTCCCCGCGCGCTGCCGCGTGCCAGTGCGGGATGTGCTCGGGATGCTGGAACACCTCGCTCATGTGGTAGCAGGGCGCGCCGAGCAATTGCTCCAGCGCCAGCTTCAGCGATTTGGTCCCGGTGCGGCCGAGGCCTGCTCCGATGATGCGCAGAGTCATTTCGTTGGCCTCTCAGGCAGCCGGATTTTTCCTGGCGTAGTGAATGTCGGCATCATCGTACCCGTGGATGTCCACCAGGTCGCCGGCTTCCGGCGCCGCGACGTAGTTGAGATCGAACGCTTCGCACACCTTCCGCATGGCCGAAGGCGGCGCCTTGTTCATCACGATGAAGCGCAACGTCCCGTCTTCGTCCGGATGCAGCCAGATGTCCAGATAGCACTTGTCCTGCGCCGTGCCCAGGCCGTTCCATGCGTTCTCGATCGTGCTCCAGTGCAGTCCGCCCAGAACCGAATCGAGCTTGCGCACGATCTCTTCCATTTCCCCGAGCGGCTCGGCGTGCATCTCCTCCCATTCGTCCATGGGTGGAAGTCCTTCCGCCGCGCGGTAAAGATAAAAGTTGAAGCTCATCACCCGGTCTCCATGCCTTGCAGATTGAACGTGCGCCTTGCACCTCGTGGCATTCCCTTGGACGCAACGGCGGCAGGACAGGGCATCAGGCGGACCTCGGCGCCCAGTAGGTCGCGATCGCCCGGGCGATGTCGGTGCGCTCGAAGGGCAGGCAGTCCGGGCTGGCCGCAAACCATTCCAGGAATGCGCGGATCGCCGCCGCCTGCGCAGGCGTGAACACGGAAAAGCGGTACACCGCACCATCGCGCGCCGTGCGTGCGCCGTAACGGCGCGGGTTGACCAACTGTTCGCCGCCTTTCGCCAGATCGCGAATGAGGTGTGAGACGGGATCCGCTTGCTCGAGCTTTCGATCCATCGCGGCGAACATGTACGCCGGCAGGTAATAGCGGAACGCCTCGTCGGAAAAGAACGAGAGCGCCGAGCCGAATCCGTCCGGCGCCTGGTCGAGGAACGCGGGATCCAGTTCGTCCCAGCGCCGATCCAGCACCGCGCCGAACTCCTTTTCCAGCAGCGCCGGCTCGGTTCCTTCGTTGCTGCTGACCAGGCACCAATGGGGCGGCGACTCGACGTTCGAGAAGGCGAGCCGTATCCGTGTCTTGATCGCGTCGGCATCCATCATTGGCGGCTCCTATATGCGGAACAGCAACCAGGACGCGTACGCCAGCAGCGCCAGCACAAGTACAAGGATCAGCAGGATGATCCGGCGGGACGTGCCGACCATGCGCGCGCTGCGATCCTGCAACTGCTCGGCGCGCTGCTGGAGCTTCTCCGCCTTTTCCGCCTGCTGCTGCACCAGCGCGAACTGTTCGCGCTGCAGCGCGAACGCTTCCTGCTGGCGCTCCAACTGCGTGCGCTGGTTGTCGCGGATTTCCGCCAGCAGGCGGACAACTTCGATCTCATCGCTCACTGTATTCCCCCCGTTCGATTCGTGGCCCGGGCCGTGAATCCCCCTCCCGGCGAAAGTGCATTCTATTCGGTCAGCAACACCACCGGGTCGTCCAGCCGGACAACCCCCGGCACCAGTACCTGCGCATACACGCCGAATTTCAGATCGGCGCATTGCGTGATCTGGCGCAACACCTCAGGCGCCTTCGGCAGTTCGCCCTGCGCGAACGCCACCATGCCGCATCGCTCGGTCGTTTCGCAAACGTGCAATTCCACTTCGCCCACGCGCAGCCGCTTGCCGATCCAGGTCTGTTCCACGGCTTCCGTGCCCGGTGATTCGATCACCAGGTTCGGGCGGAAGCGGCGCGCGTCGATGCCCGCATCCGGCAACATCGCGCGCAGCCACGCGAGCGAGCCGGTGGTGAGCAGGTGGATCGGGGCGGAATCGAAGTGCGGGATTTCGGCCTCGCGTGCCAGCGTGACCTCCAGCCCGAGCGCATCGGACAGGGCCTGGTGGATGGACGGCGCATCGCCGCCGATTTCCCCGCCGTGCGGAAAACGAATCTGCGGAACACCATGGCGATAATGGGCGCCGAATCCGAACAGGCCGTCGATCCTGCGGAACCGCCGCGTGTGCTTGCCGCTGCCGAGCTTGCCCCGCGCGTCGCGGATGGCGAACAACCGGTCGCCCTGCGCACCGCGCCGCTCGATGCGCAAGCTCTCGCATCGCTCGCCAAGCATGGACTTCACCGGATAGCGCCACAGCTCGATCACGCGGATCATGCACGCACACCCTTCGCGGTGCCGCCCTCAAGCACCGCCATTGCGAACCGTGGGGCCAAGGAAAAGTGGATCCGCGACGCAACTGTCCATTGAACCGGTCCGTTGTCCGGCACCAATGACAAGCCGGCACAACTTTCGTTTGTAGTGCAGCTTGCCCTCGCAGGAATTCGGAAAAGGAGTCTTCGCCTCTCGGTCCATGCAGGGGCCGGCCGCGATCAGGTCGTCCGTGCCGATCTTGAAAAGGCAGTAATCGGCGCGCCACTGCACGAGTTCGCCCGGAACGGGACAGGCCGGGGCAGCGGATGCGCTGCCGCCCAAAGCCACCATCAACCAGAGGATCGAACGTGTCATCGGGGACGGAGTCCTGATTTCAGATCGGGAAATCGAGTAAACGGCATGGACCTGGATGAACTGTCAGGCTGCGGGATCGTGCCATGCGACCCTCTCGACCGGGCAACCTGCCCTGAGCGTATTGTGGACTTCGGCCAGCCGATCCGTTTCCGAGAGCAGCCGCTCGATCTCCTCTTGCGTTGCCTGCGACTCGACCCTTGCCGAGTAGGTGATCGACCTGGCTGCAAGTCCCACGCCATCGAACTGCGCCGTGGCCGTGACCTCACAACCGCTGATTTCGATACCCAGGCGATGGGCCTCCCTGTACAAGTCATTGCAATAGCACGTGGCGAGGGCGGCCATCAGGAACTCGCCACCATTCAGCGAACTCCCGCGTCCGTCGGCTTTGCCTGGGACGAGCAGGGACTGATCTCGGCCGGCGGTGGATACGCGCACCGCATGCTCATTCGATGTATGTCGAACGCGGGCCGAAATTTCCATGCGTGGGGCCTCTTTTTCTTGGAGCGGTCTGGCGCGTGAGTCGAGCGGCGGCGAAGCCGCGAAGGGACGAGCGTCCGCTGGAATGAGTGCTTAGCCGGCATGGCTAGTACCCGACAGCCTT
>DASSFA010000225.1:0-2807 GCA_035694895.1 Rhodanobacteraceae bacterium
TGATGCACCGCGAGTGGTTGAACGTGGGTGCGGAACTGGTCGAGAAGATCCGCGCGACGCGCGCGCGCGGCGGGCGCGTGATCGCGGTCGGAACCACGGTAGTGCGTGCGCTGGAAGCCGCGCGCGACGGCGGCGAACTGAAACCTTTCGCCGGCGAGACGCGCATCTTCATCGTGCCCGGTTACAGGATCGAGAGCGTGGATGCGCTGATCACCAATTTCCATTTGCCCGAATCGACTCTGATGATGCTTGTCTCGGCACTGGCAGGGCGCGAGCTGATCCTCGCGGCATACAAGCATGCGGTCGAGCAGCGCTACCGGTTTTTCTCCTATGGCGACGCCATGCTGATATTGCCTCAGCGCAATGATATTGCCCCTGTCTGAACCCCTCTCCCTTCGGGAGAGTGGAAGGGGGGAGGGTACGAACTTGCGCGATCGGGTATGCGCGTCGCCGGTTTGTGGCTCCCTGATTTCGGCGTACCCTCACCCGGCGCTACGCGCCACCCTCTCCCGGAGGGAGAGGGATTGCCTCGTGCGAGCAGATGATTCCCATGGACTTTGATGTCATTTCCACCGACCATGCTGCGCGCCGCGGGCGCATCACGCTGCCGCGTGGTGTGATCGAGACGCCGTGCTTCATGCCGGTGGGAACGTACGGGTCGGTCAAGGCGATGTCACCGCGCGACCTGACGGAGGTCGGCGCGCAGATCATCCTCGGCAACACGTTCCATCTGTGGTTGCGACCCGGACTCGAAGTTGTCGAACGATTCGGCGGCCTGCATCGCTTCATCGGCTGGAGCGGGCCGATCCTCACCGACTCGGGTGGCTTCCAGGTGTTCTCGCTGGCGCAGATGCGCAAGCTCAGCGAAGAGGGCGTGGCATTCGCGTCGCCGGTGGACGGCGCGCGCGTGTTCCTCTCGCCCGAAGAATCCATGCGCATCCAGACGGTGCTCGATTCGGACATCGTGATGATCTTCGACGAGTGCCCGCCGGTGCTGGAGGAAAATGGCGCGCCGGTTGCGTCCGCCCGCGTCCGCCAGTCCATGGAGCTGTCGCTGCGCTGGGCGGAACGCTCGCGGCGTGCCTTCGACGACCTGCGCAATCGCAATGCACTGTTCGGCATCGTGCAGGGCGGCGTGCATGCGGACCTGCGCGAGCGCTCCGCGCGCGGGCTGCTGGGGATCGGATTCGACGGCTACGCGATCGGCGGATTGGCCGTGGGCGAGTCGGAAGCCGACCGCAATGCCACGCTGGATTCCACCGTGCCGCTGTTGCCGACCGGCAGGCCGCGTTACCTGATGGGCGTGGGGCGGCCGCAGGACATCGTGGAAGCGGTTCGCCGTGGCGTGGACATGTTCGATTGCGTGATGCCAACGCGCAACGCGCGCAACGGATTCCTGTTCATGCGTTCCGGCACGCTGCGCATCCGCAACGCGAAATACGAACAGGACACGGGCGTCATCGAGGAAGGCTGCGAGTGCTACGCCTGCGCCAACGGGTTTTCGCGCGCGTACCTGCGACACCTGGATCGCTGCAATGAAATCCTCGGTGCGCAACTCGCGACGATCCACAACCTGCATTTCTACCTGCGCCTGATGAGCGAATTGCGCGAGGCGATCGCGGCGGGGAAGCTTGGGGATTACGTCGCGCGGTTCTATATGCAATTGCGCGGCGGTGATTCTGAGCCTTCCCCGTGCCCGCCTTCCCCTTGAGGAAAGACACGAGCGACGCGGAGCGAAGCTTCAGGCGTACAGATCCCTTGCCAGCGAATGTGCTTCCTTCGTGGAATGGTTCTGCAACCGGTTCAGCCCGTGCGCGCAGAAGCGCCGCAGGGCGGAGAGCGGGCGCGGATCGGCCTGCGCGCGCAATGACCATGCGGCATGCCGGGCCAGCAATGCGGCCGCGAATGCACGCGCATAGGTGAGCGCCAGCCCGCGCGCACCGGCTTCACCTTCGTTCGATTGCAGGCGCGCGTCGGCCGCCAGAAGCGCAGCCTGCGCAAGCTGGGCGAACGCCGCGAAGTCGACACCCTGCGCCTGCGCGAACAGCGCGCGCTGGGCATTGCGCAGCGCCGCGCTGCCGTGCTTCGCGAAGGCGCCGAGCGCATCCAAGGCCTGCACGTTGCTGGCGCCTTCCCAGATCGGGAACACCTGTGCGTCCCGCAGCAGTTGCGGGACCCCGCTGTCTTCCAGATAGCCCATGCCGCCGAAGGCCTCCACGGTTTCGGAAGCAATCCGTACCGCCAGCTTGCCGGTCCACAATTTCGCCAGCGGCGTCAGCAGGCGGAACAGTTGCTGCTGGTGCTCGTCCGCCTGGCGGGCCTGCACGCGGCCGAGCAGCTCGGTGGCATGGAAGACGAAGTGGAACGCCGCCTCGAATTCCGCCTGAAGCGATGCCAGCATGTCGGCGTACATCGGCTGCTCGATCAGCGGTCGGCCGAATGCAACGCGCCGCTGCGCATAGTCGCGGGTCAGCGCGATGCAGCGCCGCATGGTCGCCAGCGCACCCACCGAATTCCATAGCCGGGTGATCTGCAGCACCGGCACCACCGCGCGCACGCCGTGCGCGGGTTCGCCGACCAGCGTCGCCGCCGCGTCCTCCAGATGGATTTCCGCGGTCGGCAGTTCGCGCGTGCCGAGCTTGTCCTTCAGGCGGTCGACGCGGATGCCGTTCCAGCGGCCTTCGGCGTCATGCGTCTCCAGATAGAACAGCGCGAGTCCGTCCGCACCCTGCGGATTGCCTTCCGGTCGCGCCAGCGCGAGCGCCGCATCCGCATTGATCGCGGAGGTGAACCACTTGCGCCCGGAC
>DASSFA010000226.1:0-2532 GCA_035694895.1 Rhodanobacteraceae bacterium
TTCGGCAACGCGGTGGGCATGGCGATGGCGGAAGCGCAACTCGCGGCGCGCTACAACCGCGAAGGGCACAAGGTCATTGACCACTACACCTACGCAATTGCCAGCGATGGCGACCTGATGGAGGGCGTGGCCTCGGAAGCCGCATCGCTCGCCGGCCATTTGAAGCTCGGCAAGCTGATCGTGCTGTACGACGACAACTACGTGACGCTCGCCGCCGGCACCGACATCACTTTCACCGAGGACCGGGCGGCGCGCTTCAAGGCCTATGGTTGGCACGTGCAGACGATCGCGGACGGCAACGATATCGCCGCGATCGAAACGGCCATCAGGAAGGCCAAACGGCAAACGCAAAAGCCGTCGCTGATCCTGGTGCGCACGCACATCGGTTATGGCTCGCCCGAGCAGGACAGCTACAAGGCGCACGGCTCGCCGCTGGGCGAGAAGGATGTCGCCGCAACCAAGCGCAACCTCGGCTGGCCCGAGCAGCCGCCGTTCCTCGTTCCCGAGGAAGCGCTGAAACATTTCCGCGAAGCGCAGGAGCGCGGCAAGCGTGCCGAGAGCGCCTGGAAGCGGCGCTGGAACAAGTATGCGAAGGCGTTCCCCGATCTTGCCGAGGAACTGCATCGCTCGTTGCGCGGCGAATTGCCGGACGGCTGGGATGCGGACATTCCCGAATTCCCGGCAGACGCCAAGGGCATGGCGACGCGCGTGGCCGGCGGCAAGGTGCTGAGCGCCATCGCGCCGAAGCTGCCCGCATTGTTGGGCGGGTCGGCGGATCTCGATCCTTCCACGCATACCGCGGTGAAAGGCCTGGGCGTGTTCTCGCCCGGCAAGGAGCCGGACGAGCAGGGCGTGGATACCGATGAGCAGTGGAATTACGCCGGGCGCAACCTGCATTTCGGCGTGCGCGAGCACGCGATGGGCGCGATCGCCAACGGCATGGCTGCGCACGGCGGCTTCATTCCGTACACCGCGACGTTCCTGATTTTCTCCGATTACATGCGTCCGCCGATGCGGCTGGCCGCGCTCACCGAATCGCATGTGATCTTCGTGTTCACTCACGACTCCATTGCGTTGGGCGAGGACGGCCCGACCCATCAGCCGGTAGAACAGCTCGCCAACCTGCGCGCGGTGCCGCGCATCGTGGTGATCCGTCCGGGCGATGCGAATGAGACTGCGGTCGCGTGGCGGGTGGCGATCGAAACCGGCCAGCGGCCGACCGTGCTGGCGCTGTCGCGCCAGAACGTGCCGACGCTGGATCGCACGCAGTACGCCAGCGCCGATGGCGTGCGCCACGGCGCCTACGTGCTGAAGGATTGCCAAGGCGAACCGCAGCTGATCCTGATCGGCACCGGCGCCGAAACCGGACTGGTGGTGCAGGCGGCGGAAAAATTGTCGGGCGAAGGACTGCGCGTGCGCGTGGTCTCGATGCCGAGCTGGGAACTGTTCGAAGCGCAGGACCAGTCCTATCGCGATTCGGTTTTCCCGCCCCACGTGCACGCGCGGCTGGCGGTGGAAGCAGGCGCCACGCAGGGCTGGGAACGCTGGGTCGGTCAGCGCGGCGACGTGCTCGGCGTCGAACGCTTCGGCGCCTCGGCGCCCGGCGGCGAAATGCTGAAACAGTACGGCTTCACCGTGGAGAACGTGGTGGCGAGGGCGAAGGCGCTGCTTTCGTAGGAGCCTGCTTGCAGGCGATCGGTATGGAGCGATGGGCTTGCCGCGCGCGGCGGTCCGAAACGACGTAGGGCGGGTTTTAACCCGCCGCCTTCGATCGGCCTTCCCGTGTGGCGGGTCAAGACCCGCCCTACACGCCGCGGTGCAGCACCATCTCCAACACGAACTTCGACCCGAAGAAGGCGAACACCAGCACGATCATCCCGAGCAGGGTCAGATTCACCGCGCGGGTGCCGCGCCAGCCTGACACGGCGCGGCCGATCAGCAGCACGCCGAAGACGATCCATGCGATCACCGACAGCGCGGTCTTCTGGACGAGGTCCTGGGTAAACAGGTTGTGCACGAACAGCACGCCGGACAGCAGGGCCAGCGTCAGCAGCACGAAACCGGCTGCGATCAGCCGGAACATCAGTGTTTCGGTGAGCGTGAGCGGCGGCAGCACGCGTGCCCAGCCGCCGAACTGGCGCGCACGCAGGGCTCGCTCCTGCATCGCCAGCAGCACCGCGAGCAGGGCGGCGATGGACAACACGCCGAAGGCGATCAGCGCCAGCGTCACGTGCAGCTTGATCTGCCAGTCCAGCGCGATCGGCATGGTCGGCGGCGCCAGGAATTGATCGATTGCCAGCAGCAGCGCCGCGAGGGGAAACACGATCACGCCCAGTGCTGCCACCACTGGCCGCGCCAGGTTCACTGCCAGCGTCAGCGCGGCGATCACGGCCGCGACCAGCGACAGCGCGGCGAAGAAATGCAAGTCGAGCGCGCCGCGGTGCGCGAGCAGCAGCGCGGCGAAATGCAGCACCACCGCGCAAGTGACGGTGACCAGTGCAATCCGTCGCGGTGCGACGCCTTCGCGCAACA
>DASSFA010000227.1:0-2295 GCA_035694895.1 Rhodanobacteraceae bacterium
CACCCCGCATTCGTACACCGGACAATTCCTGGCGCGCATACTGGACGCGCCACCGAAGGCGCAAGGGAAGAAGAAACGCGCATGAGCACGCGACGCCGTCGAAGCAAGCCAGATGCGGAAGCCGGCCCGTCCGGCGCCAAAAAGAACGCGCGTTCGCGCAAGGCGAGCAAGCAAGAACGAACGACGGAGAAGCCGATCGAGGCGTCGCCCGCTGAAACGCGCCCGATTCCGGATGCCCAGCAGAAACCAGCGCCACACGTACTCTTCTCCGCGCCCATTGCCGTGCGTTGGCGCGATCTCGATGCGTTCAACCACGTCAACAATTCAAACTTCCTCACCTATCTCGAGGAAGCGCGCCTGCGCTGGCTGAAGGACGTGCCGGGTCCGTGGTTCGATGCGCATTCGATGCCCCTGCTGGCCGCCGCGGAATTGAATTACCGCGCGCCGATCGAATGGCCCGCCGCGATCGTGGTGGAACTGTCCTGCGAACGGCTCGGCAATTCGTCCATCACGATCGGTCACCGGATCGTGGACGCGAAAGCCCCGCAGAAACTCTATTGCGATGGTCGCACCGTGCTTGTCTGGGCCGACCCGACCACCGGCAGGCCGGTGCCGCTGCCCGAGGCGATCCGCTCGGCGGCCATGTAGGAGCGCGCCTGCGCGCGACTCTTCGCTCTTTGTGGAAGCCTGCGCTTGCAGATCGCGCTGCATGTAAGGACGAGGTATGGATGCCGACCGGAAGACGCACTTCGCGCACTCCTGTCGCGCGCAGGCGCGCTCCTACCAAGCACGTTCAGGTGTACCCGTTATCATCCGGCTCATCGCCCAGCAGAAGGAGCGCACGATGCAACCCCGCCTGCTCGCCGCCGCACTCGCGCTTGCGTTGACTGCGACCGCATCCTGCGCGGCCGATGACCCGCACGCCGGCCCCGCGGATTCGAATGCCACGCTGACCATCTACCACGCCGACAACGACGCGCTGTTTTCCGGCGATGCACAGGGCGCACTGGACAGCGGCCACGCCGTGGTGCACGAACAGCGCACCGTGGACGTGCAGGTCGGCCAGCACACGTTGCGCATCGGCGGTCTGCCCGCGAGCATCGAGCCCGAAGCGGTGCAGGTGAATTTCGGCAAGGGCGTGGATGTCACCGGGCGCCGCATCGTGCTGGCGCGCGGTAGCGCCGACAGCGCGCTGGCCGGACACGTCGGCGAGCACGTCAGCGTGGCCGGCAGCAACGGCCAGACGATTGCGGAGGGCACCCTCCTGGGCGCCGACGGCAATGGGCTGACCGTGCGCGGAGCAAACGGTTCGGTGATCGTGGTGCACGACTACGCTACCGTGGCGTTGCAACCTGGCTCGGTCAGCGGCGGTGGCAGCGTGCTGCTGGATGTGGACGCCAACGCCTCCGGCACGCGCGACGCGCGGCTCACGTATTCGACTTCCGGCATGGGTTGGCGCGCCGCCTACGATGCCACTCTCGCTTCCGGCACCGCGTGCCGCATGCACTTCGATCCGCAGGCGTCCATCGCCAATCGCAGCGGACGCGACTACGACAGTGCAACCGTCAAGCTCATCGCAGGGCAACCGAATCTCGCCAGCCAGCCACGCATGTATGCCGGCATGGTCAGACGACTTGACATGGAAGCCGCCGCGGCGCCGCTGCCGAAGCAAGCCACGCTCGGCGACTACCGCAGCTTCACCCTGCCGCACCCGGTGGACCTTCCCGACGGCACCGTCACGCTGACGCCGCTGTACGCGTCGTCCGACCTCGATTGCACGCGCCAGTATCTGCTGGAATCCGGCGGCACCTGGCATCCGCCGAGGCCGATCCTGCAAGCCGATTACGCCAACGACAGTTTCCAGGATCGCCCGATCGCATCCACGTTATTGTTCGATGCGCCGGCCGCGCTGCCCGCGGGAACGCTGCGCGCGTTCACGGTGGATCGTGACGGCGCGCCCGAACTGCTCGACCAGGGTGATATTCCCGACACGCCGAAAGGGCAACAGGCGCGCGTCACGCTGGGCGAGAGTTTCGACCTGCGCGCCAGCCGCGAACGCACCGCGTTCTCGGCGGATCGCGCGGCTCGCACCATGGATGAAGCATTCCGGATCACGCTCAGCAACGGCGGCGACGCCGCTCGCACGGTGACCGTGCGCGAGCACCCGAATCGCTGGAACGTCTGGAAATTGGTCTCGTCCAGCACGAAACCAGGCAAGCAAACGCCCGATACGCTGGAGTTCGCGATCAACGTGCCCGCGCACGGCAACGCGGTGCTGGACTACCGCGTGCGGTA